>JALOMS010000073.1 GCA_025455345.1 Thermoflexibacter sp.
GAGTCCTCTACTTTTGGAATGTTAAGGGCTTTGGAAACTTCAGGACGAGTAGGCAAAGTCAAATTTGTAGGTTTTGATATTACTAAAGAGTTATTGGATGCTTTGCAAGCAGGAAAAATTCATGGGCTTTCTGTACAGAATCCATACAATATGGGGTATGAAGGTGTCAAAACGGCTTTATCCGTGATTAAAAAACAACCGTATGAAAAACGCATAGACACAGGTGTAACAATGATAACTCCAGATAATATAAAAACAACGGAAGTCCAAGAACTTATCAAGTTCCAAATACAATAATTTCTTTTCTGATAGACCAATGTATTAAAAACTGCACCTCCCCCCTACCCTCTCACAATAAGGAGGATATACAAAAGGCTATTTGCCACTCATTAGAAACACAGCGCAACACAGGGAAAGGGGGAGGCAAATAATAACAAATATAAAAATTGATAGCATAGGTCTGTAAGCATGGTATGTTATGAAAATTTGCACAGATTAACACTATATAATGTTGATTTACAGTTATATATATTTTCCTAAAAATTATCAGCTATCCAAAGACACTTGCTTAAAACTTTTCTAACCCCAAACCAAATAAAGCAAAATCATATTTGACAGGGTCTTGAGGGTCAAATACTTTCAAATTATTAGTCAATTCCTCTGCCGCCGCCCAATCCGTTTGTTTGCGAGTAAGCAATTTGAGTTTTCTTGCAACCCTTTCTACATGAACATCTAAGGGGCATATCAGAATACTTGGCGAAATATGCTCCCATATCCCAAAATCTACTCCATTTTTGTCTTTCCTCACCATCCAACGCATATACATATTCAATCGCTTGCAGGCAGATTTGCGCTCTGGAGTAGAAATATGCTTTTGTGTGCGTTGTGGGCTATCTGCTAAGCTAAAAAACAAATGGTGAAACTTTATCAACATCTCCTTGATAGGTGTAATATGCTGTGATTCTACCTCAAATGCCTTAGCCAAAGAATTATATTGATTGTAAAAATATTTCAAAAAATGAATAAAATAAAGTAAGTCAGTTGCATTGAAAGTGCGATGTTTGAATTTTAAAAATGACTTTAAATCATTGGTTTGATGATACTTGACGAACTGATAAGGTTGATTGTCCATCAAACGAAATAACTCTTTGGACTTATTGATGATAGTAACCCTCTGTCCCCAAGCCAATACGGACGCAAAAAGTCCTGCAATTTCAATGTCTTGCTTGTTTGAAAATAAATGTGGAATCTGTATAGGGTCATTTTCTATAAAGTTCGGTTGATTGTATTGGGCTACTTTTTCATCTAAAAATGTTTTCAAATCCATTGATTTACAAATATATAATAATGCGTAATTACTCAATAGTCAAAATACTTTGGATAATAATTCTTAAAAATTACAAGTATTGAATGCTTTTCTTTTTATTCAAAATTAAAATTAATTTGATTTAAAGGCTTGTCTTTTTGTAAATTTATCCATAATTTTAAAAATATTTTTTAGAATAAAGTTTTTAGTGCAATATTTTAAATCATCAAAGCAACTCCAAAAATATGTCTTCTATATTACGACAACATGCCGAACAGCAATTTGCAGAAGAACTACACGAACTCAAAAAACAAGATACACATCAAAAACCCGAAAATTGGGCATTATCTCCTTGGGCGGTAGTTACTTACCTTATGGGCGGGAAATTAAAAAATGGTGTACTCATAACTCCCAAATACATTGGTAATAAGCGACTTATGGAAATAGCTGTGGCTACTTTGACCACAGACAGAGCCTTGCTATTGTATGGGCTTCCGGGTACAGCAAAATCTTGGGTATCAGAGCATTTGACTGCGGCAGTTACAGGAGACTCTACCTTGCTTATCCAAGGAACAGCAGGTACGAGCGAAGAAGCTATTCGGTATGGCTGGAACTATGCGCGCCTATTGGCAGAAGGACCCAGTGAGAAGGCTTTGGTGGTTTCGCCTTTGATGATAGCCATGAAAACGGGTAAAATAACTCGTATAGAAGAACTTACACGTATTACCGCAGATGTACAAGACACACTTATTACCGTACTTTCAGAGAAAACTATGCCTGTGCCAGAGTTAAATATGGAAGTACAAGCTGTGCGAGGTTTTAATGTCATCGCTACGGCAAATAATCGCGATAAAGGGGTAAATGAACTATCAAGCGCACTTAAGCGAAGATTTAATACTGTCATTTTACCCCCTCCAGAGACTATGGAAGAGGAAGTAGATATAGTACAAAGGAGAGTAACAAGTATTACTCCTAATATCAAAATGCCAATAGAAGAATCTACTTTAAAAGAAATTAGGAGAATTGTAACTATTTTCCGCGAACTGAGAAATGGGGTGTCATCAGATGGGAAAACGAAAATCAAGCAAATCACAGGAACTGTAAGCGTTGCAGAGGCTATCTCTGTGGTAAATAGTGGATTAGCTCTCGCTACCTACTTTGGTGATGGGTTACTCAATGCCCAAGACGTAGCCGCAGGTTTGGTAGGAGCAATAGTCAAAGACCCTGTCCAAGACAAAGTTGCTTGGTTGGAATATTTGGAAACCGTAGTCAAGCCACGAGAAAATTGGAAAGACTTATATCGCGCTTGTAAAGATATAACGCTCTAAATGAATAAGATAGAACGCTCTTTAATTCAATGATACGATTTTGAGTAGTTTTAAGAGTGCAATGTTACCTTGCATACGGCGTTATATACTGCGTTTAACAGACCTTAACGACGTTTTAATATTACCTGTTTAGCACCAAGTGCTTGCTTAAAATTAACTTGTACTATTTTTGTTTATAATAATCTGAAAAACAATTAATTAAATGCACTTACTACTATCTACTAAATACTCTCTACTATTTATTGTTTTTTGCAGACTATACACAACTTTTTAAAGTTTTATAAACTTTTCAAAATATTTTACTACCTTAGTCTATAATTAAAGATAAATTTATCCCAAAACCTACTCTGTTGCCATGAAATTTATCCAATGTATTTTATTGATTGTCATAGGTTTATCCTATTTTTTTTTAGTCAGTAAGCAAAGCTTTGCTCAGGTCAAAAAACCAGCTACTACGGCTGATACACTCAATAAACTCACCAAAGAGTTTGTTGCCACGTATAATAATTTTTCAAAAACTTTAGATAAAGAAAGTGTATTGAAATACATGGACAAAAGCGTTTCTGCTCTCCTTACCAATACCAACATCAGTAAAAATGTGGTCAAGTTTAAGAGTGATTATAAGGGTTTTGAGGAATATTTGGACAAACTCAAAGATGCAAACAAAAAAAGTATTATCCTCTCTTACAGATTGACGAGTATCATCCGCACTTTTATCAATGAAGACATGGGCGTAGTAACTTATACAGCCGATTATGATATTCAAAAACAAAAAAAATTATGGGCAAAAGGCACAGAAACAGTAGTATTAGCCTTTAAAAGATTAAAAGAAGGGTGGAAAATTATCCACTACACGACTACAACCATAGAGGACAACAAATTTGTCGGCGAGTGTTATTGCGAATTTGTCGAGCTGGCAAATAATAATTTTGAAATAGAAACCATGATTCCCGCAGGCAAAAGCTATGAAGAACGCAAGAACAAGGTAGTATTCGAAGATGTAACAGAAGGAGACATAAGGATACGAAGGGTAAAAGTGGATAATAAAAGTTATAGATGGGAACTTTCTTCCGAATTGTTTGCTGATATAGCCCCCCAAACAGCAACTACTGTGAACTCTGGAACAGGTGGCAACCCAACGGTCAGTCTGGGCAAAGTACGAACTAAGCAAGAAGTCCTTGAAAAGATTATGCTCAATTACTTCCAAGAAAACTGCCAAGAAGTCAAATCAAAAAAATTAGCTAAAAAATAGATGTTTGTACTTACTAATCAAAATTCTATTGCCAATCAGTTTTTGGCAGAATTACGCGATAAAGAAATCCAAAAAGATAGAGCAAGATTTCGTAGGAATTTAGAAAGAATAGGAGAAATCCTCGCTTACGAAATTTCTAAATCATTGTCTTATACCTCTACTAATATTCAGACTCCTTTGGGCTTAGCACCCACGCACCTACCCAATCAAGACCCTGTATTAGTATGTATCATGCGTGCAGGTCTTCCCTTTTATCAGGGTTTTTTGAATATTTTTGACAAATCAGAAAGTGCTTTTATCGGAGCATTTCGTGGTAAACCTCATGCTGACCATCAGTTTGACATAGAAATGCACTATGCCGCTATGCCCGACCTTACTGATAAACCTTTGATAATCATAGACCCTATGCTTGCTACGGGCAAGTCTGTTGTTTCTTCTTTGAATACCCTACTCAAAAATCATAAACCTGCTACCATACACATTGCTTCTGTAATCGGGAGTAGAGAGGGTGTTAATTATTTACAGTCCCAAATACCCAATGCACATCTCTGGATAGGAGCTATAGATGCTGAACTCAACTACAAATACTACATCATTCCCGGATTGGGAGATGCTGGAGATTTGGCTTTTGGTGAAAAAATATAAGACTAAAAAAAATTAGACGCTAAGTACAAAAACCTTAGAAGAAATTTGCTTTTACACTTATTTCCTAAAAGGTTTATTGCATGATTCACCTCCTTTCTTCATGTCTTTATGAATGCCCTATTGCTGGAGAACAGCTTTCACTGGTTTACCTCCTCTTTTTTATATTGTTTTGTTCCCTTAAAAATAAGATAGCAAATTATTTAAAGCCTCACCATCAATCATCATAGCAGATTGGTTTCATAAAGCGTCTTCGTCATACCTATCCTTGAAAGCGTCTTCCCAAACGCCTATCAAGCATATAACTGGTTGAATTTTTTATCACAAGCGAAAGAAAAGTCCATAAAACAAAAATTCCCAATAAGCGGTGCTTATTGGGAAGTGAAAGAATGTAAGTCATTCTATATCAAATGATTTTCATCTTCCTCTTCCCGTCAAATAAGCTATGTCCGCATCTTTGCCCCAACAATGTTGGATTGAAAAAGTATTGCTCATGTTCTTCACACTCCCCTCCTTACCTTTTTCGGTTTTTACAGGAGCAGGAGTATTATCTGTTCTGCGTTCACCCTGAGTTTGTGGTTTTTGTGTGTAACGTTCCATAGTTATTTAAGTTAAAAATTGGTTAGAAGATGATTAATTACAAATTTGATTGTTAGATATTTATAAGGTTTAATGATTGTTGTTTATTTTTTTATTAATATGATGTCTTTGATAAGCAAATTCCATAAGAAAAAATGATTTTTTTATCAAAATTTCTATCAGAAAATATTATATAAATTCCTTTTTTCTTAAAAAAAGAAAATTAACAAATTGATGCTACCAAAGAACGTATTTTAACTTGTGAATTGTCAATTAGTTGTCCATGAATCAAATATGCCAAGACTCACTTTGCAAAACATCGCAAGATTTGCTTTCTTGTCGTAAAAAGAACATAAATTCCTACGTAATACTGTTGGAAAATGCAATTTTGCACTTTCTAAAAAACACTATTACAACTTATTGTTTTTTTGCATTGTCTTAGTATCTTTTTCATATCCTAATTATTATGTGATGGGTATGGGAAGACGCTTCTGAATGTAAGACCCAAATTGAGTAAAAAAAGTTGCATGATTTGTAAAAAAAATTATTTTTTTTCAGCATATTTATTTATATTACCTAAGTTGAGTAAGCTATTGGGGCATTTTATTGTCCAATAATGCTTATAAATCAGATAGAAAACTACTAATTTTAAAATATTTCTTGACTTCTTAATAATCTTATGAACTACTCAAAAATTATTCTTACTGCCATAGTATTATCATTTACATTCACCTTTGCCAAAGCAGATGAGGGAATGTGGCTACCTATTTTGCTCAAACAGCTCAATGAGAAAGACATGAAAGCCAAAGGTTTAAAACTTTCTGCCGAAGACATCTATTCTGTAAATAAGTCGAGTCTGAAAGATGCTATTGTTAGCTTTGGTGGCTTCTGTACTGCGGAAGTCGTGTCTAACCAAGGACTTATCTTTACTAATCATCATTGTGGGTATGGGGCTATACAGTCGCATAGTTCTGTAAACAATGACTATCTTTCCAATGGTTTTTGGGCAAAATCTCTTAAAGAAGAACTTCCTAATAGTTCATTAACCGCTACTTTTATCGTTAAAATAGAAGATGTTACCACTAAGGTCTTAGAAGGTATCAATATAGATGCGTCCGAGTCCGAGAGGCAAGTCCAAATCAATCGCAATATCAATAAAATACGTAGAGAGGCTGTGGCAGATTCGCATTATGAAGCAGTTATTAAGCCTTTCTTTTATGGGAACGAATATTATTTGTTTGTAACAGAAACATTTTTAGATGTTCGCTTAGTAGGTGCGCCTCCGTCTTCTATTGGCAAGTTTGGTGGCGATACGGATAATTGGGTGTGGCCTCGTCATACAGGCGATTTTAGCGTTTTTCGCATTTATGCAGGCAAGGACAATAAGCCCGCCGCATACTCAACAGAAAATATACCTTACAAGCCCAAGCATTTTTTCCCTATTTCTCTCAAAGGTGTAAAAGAAAATGATTTTTCTATGATTTATGGATTTCCCGGACGTACCCAACAATACCTCACTTCGGAGGCTGTACGTTATCTCGTAGAGAAATCTAATCCAACAAAAGTCAAAATGAGAAACATTACCTTGGGGATTATGGACAATGCCATGAAATCTTCTGACCAAATCCGTATCCAATATGCTGCTAAATACGCCAATATTGCCAATTATCACAAAAAATGGCTTGGAGAAATGCAAGGGTTAAAGGCATTCAAAGCTGTTGAAAAAAAGAAAAAATTAGAGGAAACATTCGTCAAATTAGCCAATAGCACCCCTAACAATCCACAAAAATATGGTGAGGTACTGACAAAAATAATTCAAAATCAACAGCGATTAGAGAAATACGCCTTTGCAAGAGAGTTGTTCTTAGAAACTATCAACTATGGCTCTGAAATCATCGATTTTGCCAGTAAGGTCATGGCTACTTATGACTATGGAGAATCCTTAGAAAATCTGAAATCAGAAGCAGAAGAATATTTTAAGAACTATCATGTACCTACTGACAAGGCAATATTTGCTGAAACTATGAAAATCTACTATGACAATGTAGATAAAACACTCTACCCTGATATATTCCAAGTAGTAGAAAATGAGTATAATAGCGATTTTAAAAAATATGCAGATTTTGTCTATACAACTTCTAATTTGGTGAGTTTAGAAAAAATCAATGAATTAATAAAGAAAAATAAGTCCGAAGTAATATCAATACTTGCCGAAGACCCAGCCTATCGCTTGATGAAAAGCCTGTTTGCAACTTATTCTATTAAAATAAATACTGATTACCAAGCAATTAATGCAGAAATAGACAATCAAATGCGCGTATATGTAGAGGGACTTAGAAAACTCATGCCTGAAAAAAAATATTGGGCAGATGCCAACAATACCTTGCGCCTATCTTATGGCAATATAGAAGGTTCTTCGCCAAGAGATGGCATGAAATATACACATTTGACCACGCTGGAAGGCATTATGGAAAAATATGTTCCTGAAAGAAATGGAGAGTTTGATGTCAGCCCCAAACTTATAGAGCTTTATAATAAAAAAGACTATGGTCAATATGGTGAAGGGGACAAATTAGTGGTCTGCTTTACTGCGTCAAATCATACTACAGGAGGCAACTCAGGCAGTCCTATTCTCAATGGCAATGGAGAGTTAATAGGAATAAATTTTGATAGAAGTTGGGAAAGTACCATGAGTGATGTGATGTACAATCCTAATATTTGTAGAAATATAGCTGTAGATGTGCGTTATGTGCTTTTTATCATTGATAAGTTTGCAGGTGCAGGTTATCTCTTAGATGAAATGAAACTCATTGGCAAATAAGTAGTTATGAGTTGTGAATGAATATAAAGTAGCAATGGAGAAAATCTTTTAGGGTATGCAAGTATTTGATGATTAACCAAACACGCTAAAGTGTATTTTACAATAAAAATATACACTTACTTAAGTAATAAAAAAAGTATTGATGAAAAGAGGCTGTCCGAAAAGTCCTCACCGTTCCACTATGGCGTTAAAACGGTAGGCTTATTAAAATGTTAAAAATCAATAACTTACCGTTTTAACGGTAAAGCTAAATAAGGAAAAACTTAACTTTTCGGACAGCCTAATCTCTATTTTTTACCAAAGAGCTTAGTCTATTTTTGACCATGTCCTTGTTCACAATGAGTTTTGAGTTCGGTACAATTACATCGGGAACGTCAAATAGAAACTCATTGAGCAGATGGCTCATCACTGTATGTAAGCGACGCGCACCTATATTTTCTACTTCTGTATTGATTTGAAAGGCTATTTCTGCAATTTCTTCTAAGGCATCATCTGAAAAAGTTAGCTCTACTCCTTCGGATTCCAATAGTGCTTGATATTGTTTTGTAAGGGCATTTTTGGGCATTTTTAGTATTTTATAAAAATCTCCCTTGCTAAGGCTTTCTAATTCTACACGAATTGGGAATCTACCTTGTAACTCAGGTATCAAATCAGATGGTTTTGAAACATGAAAAGCACCCGCCGCAACAAATAAAATATGGTCTGTATTGGTTACTCCATATTTGGTATTCACAGCACTTCCTTCTACTATTGGTAAGAGGTCGCGTTGCACACCTTCTCGACTTACATCTGGACCTCCTGTTCCCTTAGAGCTTGAGGCTATTTTGTCTATCTCGTCAATAAATATAATACCTGCATTTTCAGCTTTTTGTATTGCTAAGAGTTTTACCTCGTCCATGTCTATCAGTTTGGAAGTTTCTTCTTCAATCAAAATTTTGCGAGCCTCTGCAATGGGTAACTTGCGTTTTTTAGTCCGCTTAGGCATCATTCCATTAATCATTTCTTGAATATTCATCATAGAAATTTCATCTATTGCCCCTCCTACTACACCAACACTCGATGACGAATTCCCATTTTCTATCTCTATCTCTATTTTGCGGTCTTCCAACTCTCCGTTGCGAAGTTTTTCCCTGAATCTTTCCCTTGTTTTTTCGTTTAGCTCCAAATCTACATTATTTGCTTCATAATCATTCTTATTCTTTAGAGGGGGAATGAGTGCATCCAAAATCATATCTTCCACAATCGTAGAGGCTTTGACTTTGACTTCTTCTTTTTTCTGGGTTTTTACTAAGCTGACAGCTTGTTCTACCAAATCACGCACCATACTCTCTACATCACGCCCGACGTAGCCAACTTCGGTGAACTTGGAAGCCTCTACTTTTACAAAAGGAGCATCGGCTATTTTAGCCAAACGGCGCGCAATTTCTGTTTTGCCTATACCCGTAGAGCCAATCATCAAAATATTATTTGGCATAATTTCTTTTTGCATATCTGGTCTGGCACTCAACCTGCGCCAGCGATTGCGAAGAGCTATGGCTACATTGCGCTTTGCTTCTTTTTGACCAATGATGTATTTATCTAATTCTTCTACTATTTGTTTGGGAGTCAGGTATTTATTTTCTTCTAACATTGTGATTATACTAAATTGATTAAATTATCGCATGACTATGTAATTGCTCAGGTCTTATAATTAATAGTCTATAAAATTAATTTTTCCGTTGTTTTCTTAAAATTTTATCATTTTAAGTGTGCTAAAATACACATTTCATAGATTAACCTAATTCTTTACAAGATGTTTTTTTAATTTTTTATCAAAAGTAGTCTTAACTTTAATCTAAGTGTTAAATCAGAGCTTAAGGAAAATAAGCATTTTAGTCAATTAGCCTGAAATATAACCATGACAAATGTTTATTGACTATTGAGCAACCAAAGTAAAGAATTACAAATATGCTATTATCATCTCCCTTCGACGATTAGTACCCAATCTTCTCCGTTTACAGGCGATACGCGCTGTACGATTTTCTTATCTATGGTGAATTCCTTTTCCTTTTTTCCATTTCTTGGATTGAACCAAGTGCATTTGAAAGTAGTCCCTGAAAGATAGTTAAAATCTATTTTTATAGACTGAATTTGAGGAATATAAGCAACTAATAGTTTTTTATCTTCGCTTACTGCGGCTGTTACGTAGTTGGGCTTTGTCCATTCGCCATAGCCATCTACAACTGCTTGGTGGCGAATATCAGGAGAAAGTGTCCACCAAGGTAAGGAATCAAACAATTTGATAAAATAGCTCAAATGGCTTGCTCCTTCGTAGCGCATAATTTCACGCCAGTTCGTTGGAAAATACCAAATATTAGTGCCATAGGCGTGTCCTGCACCGCCACAAAGCATAGTCCAATAGGCTTGTCGCCTGATAATATGTGCATTACCCATGTCGTTATCTTTGTCCAATCCTGTACCTTCGTACTGCGCCTCGCCTAAGACAAAAGGCATAACGTCAGACTTTGACCATTCTCTGATTGCCGCTTCATAGACGTGTGGTTGTAGTTCGGAAGTTACCCAATCATTGGGTTTTTCACGCCAATAAGTATAGATAAAACTGAATCCAAGCCAAGGCGCATATTGGAACAAATCGGTGCTGGAATGAGGTGGAGAGGCGTGATAGGTGATAAATTGATGCTTAGGAGCAGTTTCATACAAACCTTCAATAAAAGCAAACAAGGGTAGTCTATCTTCTTTGGGGTCATTATCGCCTCCTGTTATCCAAAGTAAATTTTTGAATTTGGCAAATTTCCTGCCCAAATACTGCCCATATTGACGATTTTTCACTACACCATTTTTGAGAATTGGTTTCTCTGGTGTGCCACCAAAACCTTCTTTACAACAGCCCAACCAAGGTTGAGACATGACTATGAGTAGGTTCATAGAATCTGCCTTGCTGATGATTTTGGCTACGTGGTCGTGATATGCCTCGTTGGGCTTAGAAAAATCATTGTCCCCGTGAAAAGGCTTTTGCCCGTAACGGCTCACTTGTTCTGGAGACATGACTATTTGTACTTGTATTGTATTGAAACCCTGCGATTTGCGAAAAGAGAGATATTCTACTGCTTCTTCAGTAGTAAGTTGGGCAAAAATCTGCCAACCTGTATCTGCATGGTAGAGGAAAGGTTTTCCATTCTGGTCTATAAAATATCTTTTATTCTCACTGTATTTGAGAGGGAAAGCTACCTGAGCTTTTGCCTTAGCAAACACAAACAAAAGAATTAGCGCGGTTAATAATGTTTTCATTTTCATATTTTTAATTTAAAAATACAAGAATAGATGTATATCAATAGCTATTTGTGATAAAATCTCAATAGTCTTAAAGATATAATTTTATGTTGCAGATGTTGCACACCATGTTCAGTACAAGTGCAACGGTATTTTAGCATTATTTGTTTAGAAACACAAAATTCCATATCTTCTGAGAGTTTATGAAAGTCGTCTAATATTCCTCCTTTATCACATAAATACCTATCAATAAAGTATTTAAGCGAATTTCTAACCATTTTTTTAGGTTATTAATTTCTTTTTGATTTATTGGTTTGGTAGATGAAATGAACACCTGATAGCTTAGGCTATCAGCTTGCAAGTTTTTAGAGAGATGAGTAGTCTTTATATAAGGATATAATGCATTTATTTCCTTGACAATAAGGCTATTAAATTCTTCTAAATCATTGATACTGTCCAATTTTTGTTTATAAAGTAGCACTTCTTTTTGTTTTAAGAGGATTTCATTGCTTAGATAACTTACTCTGTTGTTTCGCTCTCTATTTAGCTCTTGGTATTGATTTTTGAAAGAAAGAGTATTTTTTATCACTAACTGCGTGTTTTTCAGCTCATAAAGTTTCAGTTTTTCTTGGAGTTCCTTCTGTGTTGCAGAATCTATTTCGCTACCACCAATAGTTAGAAAGATACTATTTTCTGCAAAACTAATATTTTTATTTAGCAAATAGCTATCCTCAAAAACTACCTCATTTTCAATGAATTGATTGACTTTGAAGTTAAAACGCTCTGCTTGGGTGAGCTGATAGCCCAGATAAATACTTGGTATGAGCGTAAGTGATACCACAGCAATGACTATGCGTTTGAGGAAGAGTTGAGATTGAGGATTGCTATTATTGGCAGAGGGAAATTTGAGTAGGCGTACGGTAACGTAGGTTGCCAAACTGATGAATACAGAGTTGATAATGAACAGGTAAAACGCTCCAAAGAAAAAATCCCATTGGAGAGTAGCTATTCCAAAACCTGCGGTGCAGAGAGGAGGCATGAGCGCAGTCGCAATCGCCGCTCCTTGCAGTGCATTGCCTTTTTGCTTGCTGGTGATAGCGATAATGCCTGCCAAGCCACCAAAAAAAGCAATCAATACATCATAAATATTAGGAGAGGTACGCGCAAAGAGTTCTGAATGAGCTTGGTTAAGTGGGGAAATTAGAAAATATAGAGTAGAGGCAAACAAACTCACCCCCACAGCAAAGGAAAGATTTTGAATAGACCTTTTGATTAAATCTAAATCATAAGTACCTAATCCTAAACCAATTCCCATAATAGGACTCATCAAAGGCGAAATGAGCATCGCCCCAATAATCACTGCGGTAGAGTTCACATTAAGCCCTACGGAAGCTACAAAAATGGCAAAAACCAAGACCCAAAGATTCGTACCGCTAAATACTACGCCTTTGGTGATGGTTTCTGTAATTTGCTGATAATCCTCCTGCTCGTCTAATAAGTGGAAAAAACGTGCTAATCCATGTACTTGCTTAGTGTTTTTTTCGGTGTTTGGGTTCATAAATGAGTCGGATAAATGTACTTAGTCTTTCTTGCTTATAATTAGTCGGAATTCCTGTTACTATTCCTATCAAAAAATTATCAGAAATACCTACACGCATCTGTGGACGAATGACGGAATTGAAACCTAATTGCGTAAAGTTTTTATTAAATTCTATCCCAACGAAATTTCTTGTTCCACTTATCATGTAATGCAGATTTGTATTAATAGCATACTCAAATTGTGCATATTGATAATCAAATTCTTTAATGATTCTCCCACCTGTATAGATAAGCGTATGAAAATTATTCCCCCAACGTTTAGCCGCTACGAAAAATGGGTTGTAAATATTTCCTTTGTAAAGTTTTGACTTCCCAAATTTATCCAAATCTGCAAATTCAAACTCATGTATGTAGCCCATTGCCAAAGAAGTTTTGAGTTTTTCCGAAACAAAAAAAGAATACTGCATTGCTAACTTTAACCCATTTACCCTATCAGATGGTACATCATAGGTATTATCACTGGGATTATTTTTATGAAGAGCAATAGGAATTTCTATTTCCAATCCTAAGCGATTGATAGGGGCAAACTCATACTCTATCAAAGCGTCATAGCGCGTAAAACTTGTAACATCTGTCATTCCGTAGGCAATGTTCCACTCTGCTTCACCTTTTCTTGCGCCTAAATCTCGAATCAAATCAATATACAGAGGCTCTGCATGAAGTACTTTATCTATTTTGCCAGCTTTGTCTTCTACTTCGTCTATGTAAACTGTATCTGCTATATAGTTCTCAAGCCTTCGCAGACTGTCTTGTTCAGCTTCTGTTTGGGCATATAATTGATTTATTATCAAAACATTAACTATTGCCCATAGAATGATTTTCATATTTTTTTAATTATTTTTTTGCAAAAAAATTTCTGAAAAGTTAAGGAAATGTATTTATTTTATTGAATTAACTCAAATCTTCTTTGTAAGAGGGAGGTAGTTTGCGAACAAAAAATGTAAACCAGATTGCACCTAATAATCCAGCCAAGAGAGAAGCAAATAAAACAACAATTTGTGAGAAGTTGATAATTTGTGGGTCTTCAAATGCCAATATGGCAACAAAGATGGACATTGTAAAGCCAATTCCTGCTAATAGTCCAACTCCTATAATATGATTCCAATGGGCATTCTCGGGTAGAGAGCAAATCTTAAATTTAATTGCTGTGAAGCAGGAAATCAAAATTCCAATGGGTTTTCCTATCAATAAGCCTAATAATATACCTATGCTATTGGGTTGCATAAGACTTTCATACCAATTACTATCAATAGAAATACAAGTATTTGTAAGTGCAAAAATGGGTAATATAATAAAAGCAACAGGCTTGTGTAGGAAGTGTTGTAAACGATAAGAAAGTTTTTGTTCTTCCGCAAAAGGAATTGCAAAAGCTAACAAAACTCCTGTTATAGTAGCATGAATTCCTGATAAAAGCATAAAATACCACATAATAGCCCCACCAATAAGGTAAGGATAAAGTACATATACTTTTTTGCGCCCCATTACTACCAATATGAAATACATTAACATAGCAATTAGTAAGTACATCATGGAAAAATTATCTGTATAAAAAATAGCAATCACAGCTACAGCTCCTAAATCATCTGCAATAGCCAATGCGGTCAGAAAAACTTTTAAGCTAAAAGGGACTTTACTACTGAACAGGGAGAGGATGCCCAAAGAAAAAGCAATATCTGTTGCCATAGGAATACCTGCTCCTGCTTGCGTAGGGCTACCATAATTAAAGAATAGGTGGATGCCTGCTGGCATAATGATACCGCCAATTGCTGCAAGGATAGGTAATAGTGCATTCTTAAAATTGGAAAGTTCTCCTATATATAGCTCACGTTCTAATTCCAAACCAATTAAAAGGAAGAAAATAGTCATCAGTCCGTCATTTACCCAGTGTTCCATGGTCATACCCAGTGCCTTCGTGTGCCAGAAGTGGATAAAATTAGCTCCCAAAGGAGAGTTGGCTATTCCCAAAGCAATTAATGTAAAAAATATCAATACCAATCCTCCTGATTTCTCGCTCTCAAAAAAATCTATAAATAATTGGATATTACGCCTTTTGGCAAGTAATTCGACTTGTTTGTTTTGGTGGATATTCATATAGATAAACCTGTTTATTTTTACGCTATAAATGTTAACATTTACAGCAAAGTCCTCATTTTTACCTATAAAAACAATAAAAGCCTGCTTTTTAACAGGCTTTTATCATATATTTTATATTTATTAACAGTAAATCTATGCTTTTGCTATTTTACCTTTGGGAGAAGGTTTTGTAGCTACTACCAAAGGGCTATTTTTTTCCTCTTCCATTTTTTTGTATTCCTTTTCAGTAATTGTATCTGAAACAATCGCATAAGCCTATAATCATGGCAAAAGAGAAACCTCTTAATACTTCACCCCCTGCAATAAAGAGGATAAATACCACAATAAAGGTAGTAAAAGCAGTCATAAAAGTACGGCTAAAAGTACTACCAATGGCTTCATTCAGGGTATCTGAAAGATTTGCTTTTTCCGAATGATTGTTCAAATACTCTCTAATACGGTCAAATACTACTACTGTATCATTGATAGAGTAACCAATGATTGTCAAAATAGCCGCCACAAAAACTTGGTCTATTTCATAAGAAAGTCCTAAGTTTCTTACTATGGCAGTTAAGGCAATGGTAATCAATACGTCATGGAACAAGGCTACTACTGCACCCAAACCAAACTGCCACTTGCGGAATCTCAATACAATATAACCGAAAATAGCTAATAATGAGGTAAATACTGCCCAAAAAGCAGAATCTCTGATGTCAGAGGCTACAGTTGCTCCTACTTTGGAAGAACTTAAGATTTTCGGATTGAGTTTTTCAAAACCTTTTAAGCCATTCTCCAATGCGGACAATACCTTAGCATCTGCTTGGTCTGAGTCATCATCTATCATATAAACAGTCGTAACTTTGACCTTATTGGTAGAGCCGTAAGTTTTTACTTCTGTACCTTTATTTTCAAAATCATCAACCAAAGCCGAGCGAACATCAGAAGCTACGACTTTTTCATTAAATTCTACAATAAATGTACGTCCACCTTTGAAATCCACACCAAAGTTAAGTCCTTGAATAAAAGCTAAGGTTAGTCCTACTATGATAATAGTTCCAGAAATAACATAAGCAATTTTTTTCTTTCCTATGTAGTCATATTTCACATTCGCAAATAAGTTCTTGGTAAATGGAGTAGAGAAAGAAAGTTTGGTATCATTCCCTTTTTTGGCAATTATTAGTTCTATAATCACTCTCGAAACAAATACTGCCGTAAAGAATGAACAGAAAATACCAATCATTAGCGTAGTAGCAAATCCTTTGATAGGACCTGTTCCAAAAGAGAAAAGGAAGAATGCAGTCAATAATGTAGTTAAGTTAGAGTCAAAAATAGTCCAAAAAGCCCTATCAAAACCAAATCTAATTGCTTCTAAAAGCGTCTTTCCATTGCGAATCTCCTCTTTGATTCTTTCAAAAATCAATACGTTGGCATCTACTGCCATACCTATGGTCAATACGATACCTGCAATACCTGGCAGTGTAAGAGAAGCATTGAACTGCGCTAAAATACCTACGATAAAAAATACGTTCACCATCAAAGACGCATTGGCTACCCAACCACTTGCGGCGTAGTAAATACCCATAAATACAACAACTAATAAGAACCCAGTTAAGGTGGAAAATAAACCTTGTTGGATAGATTCCTTTCCCAGCGAAGGTCCTACTACTGCCTCTTCTACGATTCTTGTAGGAGCGGGAAGTTTACCTGCTTTGAGGATATTAGATAAGTCTTTAGCTTCTTCGATGGTAAAGCTACCAGTAATAGAAGACTGCCCTCCAGCAATTTCATCTTGTACCACAGGAGCAGAATACACAAAATTGTCCAATACAATTGCGATACGGCGGTTTACGTTTGCCCCTGTCAGTTTTCTCCAGCCTCTTGCTCCGTCAGCATTCATACTCATAGAAATATCAGGTCTGCCTCTATCGTCAAATCCTTGACGCGCATTGGTAATCACTTCACCACCAAGAGGAGCTTTGGCATTTTTACCTTTTTTAATTGCATATAGCTCGTAATACTGTTTACCGCTTTTATCATTTTGGTCGAGTTGGATTGGTTTTACATTCCACATAAACTTTAGGTTATTGGGAATGATGCCCCTTATCGCATCATCATTCAATACCGTATTGACCATAGCCGTATCTGCCGCTTCATACACCAAATCTGACAAACCCGGCATCATCACCATCTTGGACAAGAAAGAAGAAACACCTTCTGGCTGTAAAGGAGTAGAATCTTTCTTAGCCAAACTTCCCGAATCAGTCGTTGCTTTGCTTGAGTCGCTTGTATTTTCAGCTATCTTTACGCTATCTCCACCCGCAGACTTCAATGTGTCATTTTGTACTACTAAGGCAGAAAGGTCATCTTTCTTAGCCGCCTCTCCTACTTTAGAAGTAGTATCTTTGGTTACTTTTTCTCTTTTTGCCAATATATCATTGATAGAGATTAAATATTGGTTATATTCATCTCTATTCCACACCTCCCAAAATTCCAACTTCGCAACCCCTTGTAAGAGTTTTCTTACTCTCTCAGGGTTATCTACCCCAGGAAGTTCCACTTGAATACGACCTGTACCAGGGATACGTTGTACGTTAGGCTGTGTAACCCCAAACTTGTCAATACGAGTTTTGATAATTTGATAAGAACGGTCTATCGCTCCTTCTACCTCATCAGTAATAATGCGTTTTATTTCTGCATCACCCGTAGTAGGGTCTATGACTCCTTGATTGGAGGCATTGGCAAATATCTTGTTTAACTGACCTTGCCCCGCTAATTTTTCGTATTCATTGAAGAAAATAGAGGTAAAACTTTCTTGACTCCCCTTAGCGTCTCTTGCCGATTTGAGGGCTTTCCTAAAGTTCTCATCAGGGCTATTATTGGACATTGCAGTAATGATTTCAGCAGGAGATACTTCCAATACTACGTGCATACCACCTTGAAGGTCAAGCCCTAAGTGCAACTCATGGTCTTTTACCTCCTTATAAGTATATTGGGCAAAACCTAAGTCATACACAGGCAAATTCCAAACGGAATCAATGTATTTCTGTTTTTTGTAGAAATCAATATTGCCTTTGGTATCTGTGGCATATTCTGTCGCACTGTCTTGTACGCCTGAAGATATCAAAGAAAAAGATAAATAATAAATACAAAGTAAAGTAACAATGATAGTTACTGTTACAATAAAACTTTTGTTCATCATAAACTTATATCAATTATGAATGAGAAATTATAAAATGTTTAATCTTTAATAAAAATTTGAAAATCGAGTAAAATAATTTAGGAATGAGCTTTTGAAGCTATACCTATAAAGAAAAGATAAAATGATAAGATTCAAGATTGGTGTGTAATCTCTAACCCATCATAACCCCAAAAATCTAAGGCGCATGAACGCAAATAGAGGTATAAAAAAGCGTAACAAAGTACGCCAAAGGTGTTACTTGCTGATGGAGAGTGAGTTTGATTTGTTCAGGAACAAAAAACTCAAAAATAGCAGGTAAAACATACAAATTTTTCGCAAAATCCCATTGTAAACCCGCATTTACTACTGCGTGAAAAGGTTTTTCTATCAACTGCTCACTTTCATCTTGGGTAGGGTTTGTTTGAGAATTATCTGATTGATTGATAAGTTCTTTCTTCTTAATGTCTTCTTTTTTAACAAAAGAATGTACATTATTCCCTAAAAGAGAAAAAACAGTCAATAACAAAAAGACAATACTGTAAACCTTTACTATGGAAGATTGTGATTTCATTAAGTTAGATTCTTTCCTTAATTTGAGGCGCAAAGGTAAATAATGATTTTGATTTAATAGGAGAATCTTAAAAAAAAATCTTAAAAAAATAATAAAATCTTACTAAATCTTACCAATCCAAAGACCTACACGGCTGGCTGGGCAACTTGTATTTTGGGTTTTTTCAATAAAATAGTACAAATAGTTGCTAATATACAAAGTATTAACATCAACGTAAAACCACTTGTATAACTGCCTGAACTTGTGCGGAGATTGCCAAGTAAGTAAATCCCCAAAGCACCTGCGAGATTGTCTATGGTAATCACTACTCCTAAAATTTTCCCATAGTGTTTTCCTGTATAGTATTCAGCAACAAGCAGTTGTACCATAGTAAATGTGCCACTAAACCCTATGCCATATACCAAGACTGCCCCATAAAGTAAGTTGGGCTGGGATATAGCCATAAGCATCAGTAAACATCCTAAACTCATATTTACGCCTGCCAACAGCATAATGCTCTTTTTACTAAACTTATCACTTAGCCACCCAAAAGTAAATTTCCCTGTCAAACTACAAGTAAAAAAAAGCATCTGAATCGTACCTGCTTCTTGTATAGAAATATTCAAATCTTTGAATAATAGGCTCAGATGTTGAACCAATGTATTGATAACCAACCACATAGAACCTGTAATGAATAATAACATATAAAATTCTATTGTTTGACTTGCCTCTTTTAGCGATACTCCCGTAGGAGCGATATGCTTTGCCGACTCTGTAGAACTATCTATTTCTTTGTTGCCATCTATAGAAGTCCCTACTTCTTGAGGGTTATTCTTAATAATGAAAAGAGGGACAATGATAAATAGCGAACCTGCGGCGGCTAAACCTAAGATAGCCGTATCTAAACCATATTTTGCTACCAAAATACTTACCATTTTGGGGAAAATAATCCCCCCTAAGCTCGAACCTGTGGTGAATATGCCCGCCGCAATGCCTCTATACTTCTTAAACCATCGTGTAATCACTGCCATACCAGAAAGCACTCCCGTATTGGTAATAGCAATAGAAAATATGAGATAAACACTAATCAATAAGGGAATAGTATCGACAATATAGTACAGCAAAATGCTGAAAATACTACAAATACTCCCAATAATGATAACAATTTTGGGCTGATAACGGTCTATAAGCGCACCAGAAAATATGGCTACTATGCTTATTGCCATATATAAAAAGGTAGGACCCAAAGAAACCTGCTCGTGTGTCCAGCCATGTATCTCACGCAATTCCGCATTCAACAAGGGGAAGGTGCTTACGCCAATGCTACTCCCAGCATACATCAAAAAAAGCCCAAATAAAACCCACCAGCCATAAAATAGCCTCTCTTTCATAAAAAATAATTATAATGTATCAAATTTTGTTATGGATACGCTCCAATGTTGTTTTAACCCACCTAATTACTTGTTTTGAGAAGCAAGTTCAGGATTGTACTTCGCCTGCTCACCTCCAAACCAATATATCATTAATACCCTTGAGTAACGAAAATTAATAGGTATCATTACAATAGTAGCAATAATAATACTACTTACATACATCATTACGCTTGTTGCAAAACCAAAAAAATTACTCAAAATTACAATAGCTACACATACCGTAGTAAAAACGGCAATACTCATGGCATAGCCTATATACATCGCCCCTACAAAGAATCCGGGTTCTATTTCAAACTTAAAATTACAAGAAGGACACCTCTCGTTCATCTTAGTAAATTGGGCGAGGTTAAAGGTGGAGTGTGTAAATATATTTCCTTGTCTGCATCGTGGGCATTGACAATTTGCAATTGATAAAAATGTACTTGGCTTATGATTAATAGTTTTCATCTGGTAATTTTATTAAGGTATTGTAAGTTTTATTGAATAGTTAATTTTTACTTTAAATTTTTCAACAATGTATTTATTTCTGTACTGCATAAATTTCTTCATACGGTTGGAGTACAACCCAACCCTCTCCCTTGAATGCAAGTTGGAAGGTTTCCCCACTTCCCCTACCAAGAAAGTATTTCCAAGAAATATTGGTTTTGATTTCTGGTTCAAGGCTACCTGACCAAGCCACAGTAGCATTGGGGTCTGTATAAACAGGCTTATCTCGCGTAACTAATAGTGTAATTGGCTCTCCGTGTGTGGTAATAGCTAACATTCCTTTCCCTTCAACTTTTACATTGAACAAGCCCCCTCCTACTACTCCAGCTACACTTTGCATCATCTTAATATCGTAATTGAGCGTGTCTTCGAGCGCAAGAATATCATTCCCATTGACACAGATTGCTTCATTCTGAAGGCTTAAAATCCTCACTTTCTTTCCATTATCTGCCAAATAAAGTTTTCCCTGCCCTTCGGCTTTCATGAGAGTCATGCCTTCACCAGTCAATGCCTTACCCAATACTTTCATCAAACCCTGCTCTCTCAGCCCTTGTCTTTGGATATCTATATTTCCCGTATAGCCTACCATAGAGCCTAACTTAGCCCAAACTTTGCCTTGTAGATTTATTTTAAGTGTATGAGGACTTTCTAATTCAAAAAAGCCATTTTTATCGTCTTTTTGCGCTGTTTCTTTGATAAATTCGCTAATGGTGTATTTACTCATAGGTTTTTAAAAAATAAGATGGATATAGAAATATGATTTTGGAATTGCAAGGTTGCAAAATTCTTAATACTATTCTATATTGCACGGAAATAATTATTATCGCATTCAAAATTTTATTTTTATGAAACCAATATTAGTATTTCTTTCTTTGATTTCAATCTTATTTATCTTTTCATCTGAAAATTTTAAAAACAAATTGGAAAATAATACTTTAACTGCACAAGAGAAAAAAGACGGTTGGAAACTCCTATTTGATGGAAAAACCACCAAAGGCTGGCACAACTATGGTAAAAAAGACATTTCTCCACTTTGGAAGGTAGAAAATGGAGAACTCATTATGGGTAGCAAAGGAGCAGAAGACATAGTTACAGACAAAGAATATGAAAATTTTGAATTCCAGTTGGAATGGAAGATTTCTGAAGGTGGCAACAGTGGTATTTATTACTTGGTCAAAGAAGACCCTCAAAAATACAAAAAAGGCTGGAATACAGGACCAGAAATGCAAATCCTTGATGATAACAAGCATCCCGACGCAACCAAAGGCAAAGATGGGAATCATCAAGCTGGCGCATTGTACGACCTGATTCCCGCCAAGAACAAACAGCTCAAACCCGTAGGAGAGTGGAACGCAGTACGTTTGATAATCAATCAGGGCAAAGTAGAACATTGGCTCAATGGCGCAAAGATAGTAGAGTATGATTTGAACAGCACTGAATTTGCCGAATTAGTCAAAACAAGCAAGTTTAATGTATATGCGGATTTTGCAAAATATAGAAAAGGGCGTATCGCTCTCCAAGACCACGGCGATTTGGTTTGGTTTAGAAATATCAAAATCAAGAAACTTTAACTTTATCGGCTGGACTTGCACCTTAGTGTAACCCAGCCTTGTGATTTTCAGTTTATTACTAAAATATTTAATATTTGCTTTCTATTTATTCTTGTTTTATACTCACAAACCATGAACAAACCTATTTTCTTTCTTGCTTTTGCCAATGATCGCCAAGATAATACTCGCTATCTTAGGAATTTGCCCAAAGAATTAGACGAAATTCGCAAAGCACTGAGCAAAGCAGAATTGCAAGGCAAGTGTGAAGTAATATTTGAAGCAAATACGACCATCAATGAAATTTTAAACATATTCCAAGACAGTAGGTACAAAGACCGCATTGCTGTGTTTCATTTTGGTGGACACGCCGACGGCTATCAGTTACTTTTGGAAGACGCTAACGGCAATCCTTCTATCGCCAATGGAGCGGGGTTGGTTTCCTTTTTGGCACGCAGAAATAGTTTGCAATTTGTATTTTTGAATGGTTGTGCTACCGAACAGCAAGCCAAAGAACTTATTGCGGGAGGCATACCTGCCGTCATTAGCACCTCATCTGTTATCAATGACGAAATTGCGACGAACTTAGCAAGTAGATTTTACAATGCTTTGGCAAATGAAAATGAGCTTCAAAGCGCATGGCAAGATGCCATAGACAATATAAAAATCGTGCATGACACAAATAATATTCGTGGCTTATATCGCAAAGAAGCAGTAGGAGCTTTCTCCTCTTTTCCATGGGATTTGAGTATATCAGAGGAATACGATTATATTACCAATTGGAATATCAATAAGGGTTTAGTTCCAAAAATCAAAAAAACACAGATGAGCTTAAATATAGAAGAACCCAAGGGCGCAGTACCTTTAACTTCCATGTTTTATGTGGAAAGAGAAGTCGACGAACGCTGTAAAACGCAGATTTTGCAAGCGCACGCCCTTATACGTATCAAAGCCCCACGTCAATACGGAAAAACCTCCATTTCACAAAGAATCGCTAAATATGCCTCTGATAATCATCACAAAATCATAGACATCAATTTCCAAGAATTTTCTGCCCAGGAGATGAGCGATTTGGAAACCTTGTTGGCTTTTATTTGCGGCTTTGCTTCTGATTGTTTAGATGTCCCTGAAAAAGTAGATGAGTATTTTGCACCTAAGTTTCGCACTACCAAGATGAAATGTTCTCTCTATTTTGAACGGTATCTTTTTAAGGAGTGTAAGGAAAATATTGTTTTGGTCTTAGACGAGGCTGACCGATTATTTCAGTTCACCCAAGTATCTTCAGAGTTTTTTGGTCTTTTGCGCGCTTGGCACGAAGACAGCAAAATAAAAGCAGATTGGGCTAAGTTCAAGATGATTATTACCTACTCTACCGAAGCCCAATATGCGATTACAGACCTGAACCAATCCCCTTTCAATGTAGGAATGCAAGTAAACTTATTGGATTTTAATCAAACCGAAATTACGGGGTTAGCCCAAAAGCATGGACTTTCTTTTTCTTCCCAAGAAGTAAGCCAGCTCATGGACATGGTAGGCGGTCATCCTTTCTTGATTCGCAAGGCTTTGTATGAAATAGCCATACATCAGCTTAGTTTGGCAGATTTTTTGAAAAATAGTACACAAGATGGTGGGTATTTTGCCGACCACCTCAATAATCACCTCCAATATCTCCAAAAAAATCCAGATAAGTCTGATGCCTTAAAGTCTATCCTTAAACAAGAACCAACGCAGAGTCACTTATCCTGCGAGGCACTAAGAGCAATAGGTCTAATCAAAGGAACAGCTCCTAACTATCAGATTAGCAATAGATTATACGAGGAGTATTTTAGGAGAAAGATATAGTCTATAATAATATTACTTTGGAGAATATTAGTTATCTTACTCATAATCAAATAGATAAATTAAAATGGGACGAATGTATCACCCTCTCGCCCCAAGCACAACTATATGCCAATTCTTTTTATCTGGACATCGTATCTCCTAATTGGGAAGCAATAGTAAAAATAAATCAAGATAAATATTTGACTGTCATGCCTTTACCTATAAAAAAGAAATACGGAATTTCTTTTTTGCATCAGCCTCTTTTTTGTCAACAATTAGGGCTTTTCTCTATCCAACAGGAGATTAGCGAAGAAGAAAAAAAAATATTTCTTACTCTTGTCCTCGAAAGGTTTCGGTTTATTCCAAGTTATCAATTCAACACACACCACAGCAATCTATCTTTCTTGTCTAATGAAAATCAGCTATTTACTTTTCATCAAACTCATTATTTATCTCTTAAAGACGAATATATTATTTTGCATCAAAACTACTCTCACGACAGAAAACTTAACCTTCGGAGAGCATTAAAAGCAAATATACAAATAATTGAAAGTCAAGATATAAAGCCTTTATTATTCATGTTCGAGAAAGACATAGCCGCCAAAATCCAAGGGGGAGTTGCTTCTGAAGCATATTCCCTTATGGAAAGAATTTTTGAAGGATTAAAAACAAGAAAATCTTGCAAAATGTTATATGCTAAAAATCTACAAGGAGAAATCACGGCAGGAGGCTTATTTGCATTTTATCAAGACAAAATCATTTATTTGTTTAATGCAGGTTATTCACATACTCGCAAGGAAAACGGGCGTACACTCTTAATAGATTGGATAATCAGACAAAATGCCAACTCTTCTCTTGTCTTTGATTTTGAAAGTGCTGAGGTTGCTTCTATTGCTTATTTTTACAAAAGTTTTGGCTCGACAGCAATGCCCTATCCTGTGATTAAGCAATACAATCAGCTCCCTCAATGGATAAATGTGATTTGGTCATTGAAAAAGAGATTTTTAAAAAATTTTAACAATATTTAATTTTCTGAAATAGCAACTTTTCATCTTTTTAATAGTCTATATAGTATAGCAAAGTTAAAATGTTGATTCAGACAAGAAAAATATAAAAATTGCATTGAAAAATACAAAAATTTATTATTAAATTGCAACTCGAACAAACTTGTAAACGTATTTGTTATATAAATACATAACTCAGTAATTCAAATATAAACATATAAAAACATGAAAAGTCTTCGTTCATTGTACTTATTCGCCGCCTTAGTGGTCGGGAGTGCAGGAGTAAGCATAGCGCAGGATTCTGACGACTTGTACTTCTTTGCCAAAGATAGAGACGCAGAAATGGTTGCTAAAAGAGCATCTACTGCCAAATTAAACGCAGTAACAATGCGTGATGTTGTCAAAGATGAATCTATGCGCTCTAAATTTTCAAACCCTGATTATCAAGCAAATGCAAATGTAAATACGACTAATCTTCCTTATTTTAGAAAGGATTACAGACGTGATTACAGTTTCAATAGCCTTTACGCAAGCAATGCGGCAACCAACAATCGTTTTGGATTCTTTAACAATCCTTATATGAATTCATTGTCAATGGGTATGGGCATGATGTGGGGTAGTCCTATGATGTGGAATAATCCTGCAATGATGAACTCTATGATGTGGAACGACCCTTGGATGATGAACTCCATGATGTGGAACAACCCTGCAATGATGAACTCTATGATGTGGAATGACCCATGGATGATGAATTCTATGATGTGGAACAATCCTGCAATGATGAATTCTATGATGTGGAACGACCCTTGGATGATGAATAGAATGGCATGGGGTAATCCTTGGATGATGAATGGTTGGAATACTGGTTTTGGTTGGAATAGCTGGAACAGATGGAATATGGGTTGGGGCAATGGTTTCGGTGGCTGGAACAATATGATGCTTGGTGGACGCAATATGATATGTTATAATAACGTAACTAATAACATAGCAAGAGCCTATCCTACTATTGAAAATTCAGCAACTCGCCCAACAAGTGGAGATGATTATGCCAATTACATAAGAAGTTCTTCAGATTACGGCAGTTATGCGAACTCAAGCGTAGGTAATAGCTCAACTTACGGAGCCGTAGAGTATAAAGGCGGTACAGCAAATAGCTACTTCTATGGAACTCCTAATACTGCAAATGGTTCTGGCTGGGGAACTCGCTCGGTAGATTATAACAATGGTGGTTCTTACAATAACAACAGAACATCATCTTCATGGAGTAATTCTACAAATAGTGGCTTTGGAAGCAGTACAAGTGGCTATGGTTCTTATGGTGGTGGTAGCCGCTCGACAGGTGGTAGAGGTGGAAGAGGCAACTAATCTATTACAGATATTTTGAACAAACTTTAAATAAACTTACAAACGGATTGATAATACATGGTGTTGTCAATCCGTTTTTTTTACCCTTCGCAAGTAATTAAGCAAAAGTATTGGAGTAATCGCTGTGCTAATTCTTTGATGGTTAGTAAAAATTCAAAGAAGAAAACTATATTATTCATTTTTGCTTAACTTTAAAAGAAATTTGGAAAGATGGTTTTTAGAAGTAAATTTGTTATTATATTCTTAATTATTTCTAATTAATTTATTGTCAGTAAGATATAAATAAAACATAGCATTTATATAATATGAAATCAATATATTTAGTCTTTATATTTATATTTTTGTGTGGTGTGGAAGCATTTGCCCAAAATCCCGACAATGCCTTGGGGTATTATTTTGATGCTTTGCGCTATACCAATACTCAATTTGGTGGGTCAGCACGCTTTCAAGGAATCGCAGGGGCAGGAACAGCGTTGGGCGGAGACCCTTCCGTTACTCTACTCAACCCCGCAGGATTAGGATTCTTCCGCAAAGCTGAAATAGTCATTAGCACTTCTGTAAATCTCACCAATACAGATACCAGATTTATCGATACCAATACGCCAAATTCTAAAACAAACCTCAATATTAATCAATTAGGCGTAATTTGGGGAACGGATAGAGGAAGTGATGCAGATATTCGAGGTACAACTTTTGCGATTACTTTTGCTCGTAACAATGACCTTAATCGTCAGTGGAGCTATGCGGCGACTAATGACCGTAACAATATCATTGGCTCTTTTCTTTCAGGTTCTGGAGGCAGAGTTT
>JALOMS010000074.1 GCA_025455345.1 Thermoflexibacter sp.
TATTCTATTAAAAAAACTAAAATATCGCTATTCCCATTAAAGGTAGGCATGGCTATCAAGCGAGAAGCTAAGAAGTTGCCATCTTTGTTTTTAAGAATAACGCTTTGTTTGACTACATCTCCTTTAAGTATTTTATCTATTATCTGTTGTGATTGTTTATCTTGCTCATTGATTAAACTTTTTATGGTGATTATGTGTAAGATGTCTGCAGATTCGTATTGCAAAAATTCAGTAAAAGCAGTATTAATATGTAAGATTTGCCCCATGTTATTAATCGTCATTGCGGGCATAGATAGCCTTTGTAGAGCTTCTTCTAAGCTATGTCGCCCATTTTCGTTCATGAAGGTAATAATTTTTGCAAGTTTTTCATTCAATAATTTTTCTTCTTCTTTATCTTTAGTGCTAAGAATGACATTTTTAGCTCTTTCTTGTGCAAGCAATCTTTCTAATTCTAACTCTCTATTTCGGAGTTCGATTTGAGCTATTTCTAACTTGTCTAAGGCATCTTTCATGGCGGCTTGTTTGTTGAGCAGTTCTATTTCCATTTCTTTTTGCTCCGTAAGGTCGACCATGACGACTTGGACTTTATGAATTTTACCTGCCAAATTCTTTATTGGGCTGAAATTGGCAAATAAAAAGATAAGCGAAGAGTCTTCTGTCATGATTACTAAGGTAATAGATTGGATTTCTCCTTCTTTGACTTTTTGCCATTTTTCTTCAAATTCTTCCTGTGATTGGATAAAATCTCTCAAATTTTTACGCATTAGTTGGTGGCGTTTATATTTGATTAGGTTAGCAAATAACTGATTCACAGTTTTTATATTACAATCTAAATCTATTTCTAAAACGGGTACAGCTTGGTTTAGTGCGCTAATTTTAGAGGCAAAATCTAAATCTTTTTCTTTTTCTTCTGTGGTAAATTGGGCGAACTGTATTACTTTGGTAGGCTTGCCATGTATGTCAAAAATAGGATTATAAGTCCCATTGAGCCATACTTCCTTGCCAGATTTGCTTACTCGCCTATATTCTCCAGTGATATGTGTACCACTTCCGAGGCTCTCCCAGAGCAACTTGTAGCGTTGGGAATTGATTTCGTCATGTGGCAATAATATGCGTTCGTTATTCCCTATCAGTTCTTCTTTTTTATATCCCATCACTCTCAAATACATATCATTGGCACTAATGATATTACCATCAAAGTCAAACTCTACGGCGGCATTCGTTTTATTAATCGCTTCTAATATGTACCGCATAAGGTTGCTTTCTTCCTGCTGTACAATCAGTCTGATGCTTAGTTCTTCTTTGGTTTTGCTAAGTTCTTCTGCATTGATACGCATGATTTCTTCTTTATGCAATAACTCGGCATTGATTCGCGTAGTTTCTTCCAAGTATTTCTTGGTTTGTTCGTTAGTTTGGATAGTGGCGATGATACCCCCTAATCTCTCACATAAGAGTTCTACCAACTGAATATTAGGAGGACTGATAGTATGAAAAGAAGCGACTTCTAATACTCCTAATATTTTTTCGTTTGTGCGGATTGGGGTAAGTAAAAGCGCGGTAGGAACAGCTTCACCAAGTCCAGAAGTGATATGAACATAGTTTGTAGGTATTTCTTCCAAATAGATGCTGTTCTTTTCTATCAAGCACTGCCCTAAAAGACCTTGACGCAAGCCTACTCTTTTTTCTATAAATTTCTTTTTGTTATAAGCATACGCAGAAATTAATTCTAAATAGGTTTCAGTGGTCGATTCTTGACGGATAATAAATAATCCTCCTTGATTAAGTCCTAAGCGTTGAATGAGTTTGCTTAGAAAGTAATCACACAGGGTTTTGAGGTCAGAACGTTGATACTGACGGAGCAAGTCCCCTAATTCCGCTCTAATTTTTCCTTGTCTTCTTCTTTCTTCTTCTGCTTGATTGATTTCTTTGAGCCTGTTTCGCATATCTAACAAAGCCGCCCCCAGCAAATCCTCTGTTCCTGTCTTGTCAAACTTGGTATCGAGCTTACCCTCTCCGATATTAATCGCAAAATGAGTAGCATTTTTAAAATTATTCACTACTTGCTGAAAAGAGCGCACCAGAGGTAACAAAGTTCTATCTACTTTTTGTTTAAGACCTGCATTAAAATTGCCTTTGGCAACTTCGTTACTGATTTCTATGAGGTGTGGAATAGCAATTTGGAAATGACGATATAATAAAAATATTACTACTGAGATGATTATCGTTATGATTAAAAGAAGCCAATGAATGGCTACACTTTTTTGTCCGCTAATGAGATAAATAGACAAAGAAAGTATAAAAATTAGTGTTAGTAATACTATAATAATGTGATATACGCTTATTTTTTTCAAGGCTAATCAGCTTTTAAAATAATAATAATCAAATAATGTATTGTTTCATGTAATCGTCTTGTTGAGTTAAAAGTAATAGATTGTTTTCATTTTTTGACATATTTTGAATAATATGAATGAAAATATGATTGAAAGTCCAAATGAAATCAGGCTGAATTTTGAGATTTGAAGTAATAAAGTTGGTTTTGAGATAAAAACTAATATCATCTTTGTCCATTTCGCTCATAATAAGGCTTTTAATGTCTTCTGGGTTCAATTTTTTCAAGATAGGCACATAGCCAAAGATTTTTACTTTGAAAAAATTAGATAATTGGGTTACTACGGAGGCAGTAAGTATATTGGCTATCTCTGTCAGTAGAGCTTCTCTCATTTCATTGTTCTGATAATCAGACTTTGACAAGCAAACACGGGACAGATTTGCGGCATCTGCATAGCTCAAAACAAAGTAGCTATGTGCAGGTACATCACCAATAATCGCAGAAGACAAAGTATAAAGCATATTCTCCTCATGGATATGTTCATCTATGACGTATCTGATGGGCTTAAATTGGATTTCTGCGTGTTGTAACTTGATATCATTCTTTGCTAATTGGGCAAAGGACTCTGCCGAATTTGCCAAAGCCAAATTCATGAGTTTGTTTGCCAAATGTAATTCCTTTGGTGTAAGCAAATCCATTATTTATTCTTATTTTTAGTTTATTTTTTCGCCATTATTCATGTGTACCATTTTCTTACTTTTAAACAATATATTGATGATAGAAGGCATGTCCAGTACTAAACACACACTGCCGTCCCCCAAAATCGTTGTCCCACTTATCAATTTATGATGATTTAAAGGATAAAACAAAGGTTTCTCTACGATTTCTTTTTGTTGGACTAATTTATCTACTACCAGACCTATCTGATGGTTGTCAAAAGAAACTAAAATTACAAAAATCTTGTCATTTTCGCCTATTTGTTGGAAACTATCCTGCCAAAAACTTCTTTGGTACATTTCCGAGATAGATTTGATACTAAATAAATCCTTAAGAAAAACGATAGGTATTGTATTTTCTAAATAATCTACGACCAACCCCTTCCCAAGTTTTTGGAAATTTGATTTTTTTAATGATAAGACTCCTTCTGTAAAAATAATGGGAATAGCGTATTTGTTAAGTAGAACCTCAAAAAGCATCACACTCTTTACTGCCAAAGAGGTAGGCAAGGATAAGCTAAAAGTAGTTCCTACATTGACCACAGTTCTAATACTAATTTTGCCACCTATGGCATTGATAGTGTTTTTTACTACGTCCATACCCACCCCGCGCCCAGATACTTCTGTAACCTTTTCGGCACTTGAAAAGCCAGACTCAAATATGTAATTGATAATGTCATCATCTGATAAATGAGTGGCATTTTCTTGGCTAAGTATTTTCTTCTGCACTAATTTTTTTCTAATATGTTCGGGATTAATCCCTTTGCCATCATCACTAATCTCTATAATAACCACATCTCGCTCATTCCTTGCGCTTAGTTTGACTGTACCAACTTCTGATTTGCTTTTTAATACCCTGTCTGCGGGTAGTTCGATACCATGACTTACGGCATTTCTGATTAAATGTACCATTGCATCGCTAATACTCTGCAAAACAGCCCTATCTATCTCGATTTCATTACCTTCGGATAAGAGATTTACCTTTTTGGCTTCTAAGGTTGCTACATCTCTCACTATGCGATGAAATTTCATAAACAATAGATTTACCTGAACCAAACGCACATTCATCACTCCGTATTGGAGGTCAGCCGTAAGGCGATAAAGACGAGCATATTCGTTTTTCCTCAAACGGTCGTCTACTACTTTCATCATAAGTCTATCTCGTTCTACAAGTAGCTCTCCTATCAAATTGAGTAGATTGTCCAATTTGCGGATAGGAACTTGTATTAGGTCAGAAAAAGACATTTGAGAAGAAAGAGTGATGTCTTCTATTGCCTCATTATCAATATTTTGTATGTCATTGGATATTTTAACTATTTCATTCGTCTTGATTACTTCATCATGAGGATAAGGCACATTGATTTTTTCTTCTTGAGAGAGTGTTTCGGCTATTGGAGGAACTTCTTCTGTTTGATGTATATCTCTCAAGATAACTTTAAGTTTTGTAGTTAGACCTTTGTAGGTAATTTTTTTACCAGTATCTATGTTTTGGATAAGTTCGCCAAGTTTGTCATTTGCTCGGAATAAGTCATTGAAAATATCAGTATTTAGGATTATCTTGGCTTTTTGGACTTCACCAAAAATATCCTCTAACAAATGAGCTATTTCCATAATGCCCTCATAACCCATAGCGGCGGCATTTGCCTTGAGTGTGTGAGTAATACGAAAAATAGCTCCTATGGCTTTAGCATCTGTATGTTCCTTCTCAAGTAGTGTAAAAAAGCGATTTAGTTGCTCATAACTATCCAGAGCCTCTGCTAAGAAAATTTCTTTGAGTTCATCTTTTTTCATCTTGAGTATTCCAAAAATTAAAGCCTAATGTAAACTACTTTAGAACATAGATTTTCCGAAATATACAAAAAACAACTATTTAATTTTTACTATATTCTCCAAATTAACTTTGCCTTCAGAAACTTCTAAGAGGTTTGCCTGAAGTTTGAGTTCTTTTTTGTCTTCTGACAGTACGAACTTATCATTAGAAAATTTTTTTATTTTGCCTTGTGGGAGGCGAATAATGGAAATAAAAGTAGCCGTCTGAAGAATGCCTCGCATCTGTTCTACCTTTTGTTGGTCGCCACCGGACTGTTCGGAAAAATCTGTCAAGCCCTTGAAGTAGAAAAAATTAGTACGTTCTAAATTTTTCTTTTCCAATTTATAAATTGGTGGGAAACTTTCTAATTCAGGATATTTACGTCTATTGGTTTCATTGAGAGCGTCGTTGAGGGCATCTATGTCCTTAAAGTCAAATTTCATCCCAAACACATAGTTTTTTTTATCATTCACACTTTGGGCATTGGTAATGCCTTCCATCTTGTTAAGGTCTTCTGCCCCTTTTACAAAAGTGGAGTCTATTTCTGCTGGAGATACTTTGTCTTCATTTTCATTCATCTTCATAAATATATCCAATAAATTTTTGCTTTTGCTCATATCTATCAACATGGTATAAGTTCCCGAACCATCTGATTTCATGCTTATTTCCTCCTTAACCTCGAAGCAAGCAGTCATAGAAAATAGCAAAAACAAAGAAATAAAAATAGACAAGCATCTATTGAATAAAAAATCAAATACTTTCATAAAATAAACTTTAGTAATGTATCAAAAATAGCTCTGAAGGTACAAACTTAATAGAAAATTCTTGAATTTCGTGTTCTTACCCCACTAAAAGCTATGATAAAAGTATTGGAGAGGCAATACGAATAGATACTGTGATAAAAAAACAATACTCACATTATCACGGATAAGGCGGATAATGTGAGTATTTTGCTGTAGGGGAAGGACTCGAACCTTCACAGAGTAGTTAGTCGCAAAGTCAGGTGAACTGTTCTGTTAAGGACTCAACTCACTTTCCTTTTGATTTATCCCAAACCCTCTACCCCCGAGACAGGAGGGCATGGCTGCCAAATTTCATCACCCTACATTGTAAATTTTATTAAATAAAAAAGGTATGCACAATATGCACACCCTTTTTCAACCTTAACCAATAAACAACGCATAAAATAGACATTCTCTTGATGTAGGAGAAGGAATCGAACCTTCAGATTTTAAATTTTTTGGAACTTATCATCTTCCGATTTTTCCTACCTGTCTGTTTTATTGTTGATACAAAGTTAAAAAGGGTTCTTTAGTTTTGCAAATTTTTCAAAGAAAATTTTAAAAATTTTATTTTTATTAAAAAATAAGGCTTTTTATTGTCAAAATATTAAATTTGGTAAAAACTGGGTAGATACAAAAAATAAAATTATCAGTAAATAAAAAATAAATATTATAAATGTTTGATTTATAGCAGTTTACTATATAATAAAAAAGGTATGCTCAAATCATGCACACCCTTTTTCAACCTTAACCAATAAACAACACATAAAACAAATATATTTTTTACAATTTTTTTGGCTTTTTTTTGAAAAGTTTGCATAAATTTCATTCCAAGTTTTTATTTAGGTAATGAAGCAAAACTTTTTAGCTGTAGGGGAAGGACTCGAACCTTCACGGAGTAGTTAGCCTTTCAAAAGGTGAGTTAAATACTTGTTAGTATCGTCGCAACGGCGAACCGTTAGCTCACTTTCTGAGTAAGGTTTATCCCAAACTCTCCACCCTCGAGACAGGAGGGCATGGCTGCCAAATTTCATCACCCTACATTGTTGTGATTTTGGTATTCAAAACTTCAGTGCTGATAAAAATTTGGGTGTTGTATTTTTTTACACTTAATTTTGAATTATTTGACAATGCAAAGTTAAAAAAAAGTGTTTGTTTTTTGCAAATTTTTTAAAGATTTTTTTAAAAATTTCGTTACTTTGCAATAAAAACTATTTTTTATTATAAATTTCGCAAAACGACATTAAGAAAATGGACAAAAATTTAGAAATTGATAATACAGATATTCTCATTTTGGCAGAACTTATGAAAGATGCCAAAACTCCTTATACAGAAATCGCCGAAAAGATTAATGTGTCTGGCGGAACGGTTCATGTACGAATGAAAAAATTAGAAAAAATGGGTATCGTAAGAGGCGCATCTTTGGATATAGATTTTCATAAGTTAGGCTATGACATCAATGCCTTCTTGGGAATCTATTTACAAAAAAGCTCTCTCTATGAGCCTGTTTCAGAGGAACTTTCGCAGATTCCTGAAATTCTTAGCTTGCACTATACTACGGGGCAGTATAGTATCTTTGCAAGAATTATTTGCAGAAATACCAATCACCTTTTAGATGTATTGCACAATAAAATACAGAGAGTCAATGGCATAGAACGAACGGAGACTTTTATTACTTTAGAAGAAAAGCTCAACCGTCCTCTACAATTGGACACCGACCTATTCAAATAAGGAGATGTCCGATGAAAATACTTTTATGTGAAAACACTTGAAACTATTAATGCGATATTAGACTAAAATTATGTAGTTTTGCACTTTCTAATTAGGAAAAAACAGTTTATAATTAAGATAGTTTAACGATATAAATTCATTCAATCATTATTACTTAATCATAAAAAAAATGTGGCAATTCATAAAATTCACCTTAGCGGCGATAATCGGTACTATCATTGGTTTGGGCTTATTATTTTTCATCATGATAGGTATTTTTGGCATGATTGCTTCTTCTTCAGGTACAGAGGAAGTAAGTATAGAAGCTAATTCTATTCTTCATCTTAATCTCAATACGGCAATTAAAGAACGTGTGGAAGAAAATCCATTCGAAGACCTTGATTTGCCTTCAGAACTCACAATGGCAACGGGCGGGATAGGACTTTTTGACCTCAAAGAAGCTATCAAAAAAGCAAAAACAGATGATAATATCAAAGGGATTTATTTGGAAGCAGGCATGATTGGGGCTGGTTTTGCTTCTCTCCAAGAAATAAGGGAGGCATTGATAGATTTCAAAAAATCTAAGAAATTTATTTATACCAATGGAGACATCTATGGAGAAAATGCTTATCTGCTGGCATCTGTTGCTGACAAAATATTTTTGAACCCACAAGGTGTAATGGAATTTAACGGCTTGTATTCTGAAAGAATGTTTTATACCAAGATGTTTGAAAAGGTAGGGGTGAAGCCTGAAATTTTTAGAGTAGGAGAATTCAAAAGTGCGGTCGAGCCTTATATACTCGATAAGATGAGTCCTGCAAGTCGCTTACAAACAGAATCTTATCTGAATAGTATTTATAATTTTTATTTGAAAAGCATCAGCGAATCCAGAAATATCTCAGTAGAAGAACTAAAAAATATAGCCAATAAAATGTCTATTCGCAATGCGGGAGAAATGTTACAAGCAAAACTAATTACTGATACTGCTTACTTTGACCAAGTTGAGGCGGCACTCAAAAAAGCAAGCGGTATAGAGGAAAAGAGTAAGACGAGGCTCATCAGCTTAAAGAAATACATGAAAGTCCCCAATCCTAATAATAAATACAATGCAGATAAAATTGCAATTATTGTGGGAGAAGGCGAAATCATAGATGGCAATGGTGGACAAGACATGATAGGTGGAGATAAGATTGCGGCAGAGATTCGCAAAGCAAGAAATGATGACAAAGTCAAGGCAATAGTATTGAGGATTAACTCTCCGGGCGGTAGCGCACTTGCTTCAGATAAAATGTGGAGAGAGGTAATACTTGCTAAAGAGAAAAAACCTGTCATTGCTTCTATGGGCGATGTAGCCGCATCAGGTGGCTATTATATGGCAATGGGTTGCGATAAGATTATAGCCCAACCTAATACGATTACAGGGTCTATTGGCATATTTGCTATGTTATTTAATGCTCAAGATTTACTTAATAATAAAATAGGACTATCTTTTGACGGTGTAAAAACAAGCAATTTTGCAGATATTGACGGATTTTATCACAGACAACTTACGGAAGCGGAGCATCAAATATTACAACAATCTGTGAATCAAGGTTATGAAGACTTTACCTCGAAAGCGGCAAAAGGTAGAAAAATGCACATAGATAGTTTGAAAAGAGTAGCAAGTGGACGAGTATGGACTGGTGAACAGGCGCAAGGATTGGGTTTAGTAGATGAATTAGGAAATTTTGATAAAGCAGTAGAAATAGCCGCCAAAGCCGCCAAACTCAAAGAAGGTGAATATGGATTGAAATTTTATCCCCAACAACAAAGTTTTGTAGATAAAATCTTAAAAACAGGAGAAGCAAGCCTAAAAGAGCAATCTTTGCGTAGTGAGTTGGGTGAGTTTTACCCCTTGTATAAAGAAATCCAACGCCTAAAAAATATGAAAGGCATTCAAGCGCGTATTCCTTATTATGAAGTTATTAAATAAAGTTTAAGGCATTGTGCAAGTTTTGGGCGTTATTGCTTTATCTAAATAAAAAGCACAATAATTTCTTGGTTATATCCTTAATATTTTGATTTTTAAATAAATATAAGTAAGATTTGGCAAGGTCAAATCTTACTTTTCTCTTAAGTCTTAATCCTTCCATCAAAAGCCAAATTTAACTATGACAGAAGCAATAGATAAAATCAAATTTATGTCCGAAGCGGTCAGACTCTCTTTGGAAAATATGAAAATAGGAGAGGGAGGTCCTTTTGGTGCAGTAATAGTCAAAAATGGGCAAATCATTGCAAAAGGTAACAATCAAGTCCTTAAATATAATGACCCCACTGCTCATGCTGAAATAGTTGCTATCAGAGAAGCCTGTAAGATTTTAGGAACATTCCAATTAGATGATTGTGAATTATATACAAGTTGCGAACCATGTCCCATGTGTCTTGGAGCAATTTATTGGGCGCGCCCTAAGACGGTTTATTATGCAAATTCGAGACAGGATGCCGCCTCTATTGGCTTTGATGATGCTTTTATTTATGAAGAAATTAATACATCATTTGGGCAAAGGAAAATTCCTATGATACATGTTCATCATGAAGAAGCGATTAGAGCATTTGAACTATGGCAGGAAAAGAATGATAAAACCTTGTACTAAAAGCTAATTTTCTTTCTCAAACCCGAAATCCAATCACTAATACATCATCAGTCTGGTGTTCTTTGGTGCCGTGCCAGTTTGCCAATTCCGCAGATAACTTTTTCTCCTGCTCGGCAAAGGGTAGGTGATGAATAGAGAATAAGAAGTCTTTGAGTTGTTTTAGTCCATATTTACGACCTTCTACTCCTCCAAATTGGTCTTGGAAACCATCTGAAAAAATGTAAAATGTTGCTCCTTCTTGCAAATCAATATGATGCTTGTGAAAATCTTTGTGGCGATGTACTTTGTCTATCCCACCAATGCCGTATCTATCTCCTTTAAAAACATGCACTTCCTCATTTAGAATCATTACCAAAGGATTCTTTGCGCCTGCGTACTCAAGTGTTCTTTCTTCATAATCAATAACGCACAAAGCCAAATCCATACCATCTTGGTTATGCGTGTCATGCTGTTTAAGCGTTTCTTTTACACCCTCATCTAACTCTATCAAAATATGCTCAGGCGAGGTAATCTGACGAGTATGTACGATTTCCTTCAGTAAGCTACTTCCCACCAAAGACATGAAAGCACCCGGAACGCCATGCCCCGTGCCGTCCACTGCGGTAAAGATAATCTTAGCTCCTCCATTGGGCTTGGGGACTTTCCCTAACCAATAAAAATCTCCACTTACCACACTACGAGGTTGGAAAAATAATAAACAATCAGAGAAAACAGCATCAAGCTCATTTTTTTGAGGGAGGATAGCACTTTGGATTCTATATGCATAATTCAGACTACTAACAACTGCATGATTTTTCTTATCTAACTCATGTAAAGCATGACTCAACTCCTTACTTTGCTCCTCTAAGGCATCTCTTTGGGAGATGATTTCTTGCTTGCGTTCTAATATTTCTTCTTTTTGCACTTCTAATAATTTATTTGCCTTATTAGCAAATCTGTATCTATTATAAAGCACCAATCCAAGTACAAATGCCAATAAAAAACCTATGCCTAAGAATAATAAAAATTGACTCCTTCTTTTTAATTCTAAACTGTTAATTTCATTTTCTTTGGAAAGAATTTCTATGGATTTTTGTTTCTGTTCACTATCATATCGGGTCTGCATCTCTGCTATTTGCTTGGCAGTTTGTTCCGTGTAAAGTGTATCTTTTGCCAAGTTGTAGAGATGTTCGTATTCATAAGCATTCTTATAGTCATTCATCGCCTTAAAAGTTGCGACCAAGCTTTGGTAACTTGCTATCATTCGCTCTTTAATATGAGCTTGATTAGCTACGTACAAAGCCTCTTTATGATATTCTAATGCTTTTTTCAAATCACCTGCTTCGAGATAAGTATTTCCAATATTGTCCAAAATAATATTAGTCATCAAAAAGTCATCACTGTGGATATTGGCTAACAAATTAAGGGCTTCGGAAAATTTACTGATGGCTTCTTGGTAATTGCCTCTTGCTCTTTGGATAAGTCCTAAGTTATTAATCGCTTTAGCTATTTCATGCAAATCTCTCTGTTTGTTTTTGATGTCATAAGATTTCTCAAAATAAAAGCCTGCGCTATCGTAGTTATTCATAAAATAGTATGCAGTACCTATATTGCCCAATGTTTCCCCTAACTCCTGCTCAAGAGAAGGATTTTGCTTTAGTAAGTTCAGTGCATCAGTAAAGTAACGCAAGGATTCTTTATAGTTTTTCTGTTCTCTGAATACTATCCCTATATCATTCATCACATTGACAATGCCCTTATTATCAGCTTCTTCTTCTCTGATTTTCAACAAGTAAAGATAATACTGGAGCGCAGAGCCATAAACGCCCTCATTCCTATAAGTATCTCCTATTTCTTTTAAAGTTTGGGTAAGGTGAAGCTCGTCATTTGTCTTTTCATAATATGCCGCAAGTTGTATTTCATAAAGTACCGCTTTCTCGTACATACCTTTTTGTAAGAAAGAGGCTTTTAAAGTATTTAATGCTTGGAATTCATCTTCGTTTGAAATAAAAATGTGTGATAAGTCTAATGCTCTCATCGCATAACGAATTGCTGAATCTGGCTCATTATTAGCGAGATAAGTCAT
>JALOMS010000075.1 GCA_025455345.1 Thermoflexibacter sp.
GTCTGCCTTTGCCGCCGCATCGAAAAACTGTCCACGACCTTATTTTGCTTACGCAAGGCACGATGAAACGCAGCGTGGGCTTGGAGATGTTTGATGTTCAGCAAGATTCAGTATTCCTGTTGCAAGCTGGGAGCATCACCGCAACACAAGAAATTTCCAATGACATTCAAGGGTATTATTGCCACTTTTCGACGGAATTTTTAGCACCTTCTCCCCTTTTTCATGCCGTATTTCCTGAGACAATCGGCAATGCCCAACCGCACTATGTCCTTGAGTTGCCAGAACAGTCATTAGACGCGGTGCATTGTATTCTGAAACGGTTGGATTATCTCTACAAAACTTATAACGGAATGGCATTGTACAGAGACGTGATAAAAAGTTATCTCATTACTCTCCAACTACTTGCTTATCAAGATGATTCTGTCTATCAACAGCATAAAAACCAAGAAGAAATTATCTTAGAAAAAATAAAAAAAACGAATAAGAAATCTCCTTATTACCGCTTTTTACAGGCAGAAGTCAAGATACAATGGGCTTTGGTCAAATTCATCATGGGGGATAATTTTGCGGGTGCGTGGTCTATCAAACAAGCCTATCACTTACTCTGTGAGAACAAGGCTATTTATCCACATTTTATGCCCAACAACAAATCTTTAGGCTTTCTCCACCTCATTTTTGGTAGCGTACCTGAAAAATACCAATGGCTATTACAACTATTTGGTTTAGAAGGAAATATACAACAAGGAGAAGAAGAAATGCAAGCGGTTATCCAAGATGACAATCTTTTTGTATTAGAAACACAACTTTTATTGGTATTAGGAAAAACCTATATCTTGCACCAACCAGACAAGGCATTAGAAATTATACCTATCAAAGAATCAACGCTTTCTTTAGCATGGCTTGTACAGACTTTGGCAAGTATGAAAGCTGTAAAACCCTTAGTTTTATTGCCCCAAACTAATAATCCAGCACCACAACTTTATAGCCCTTTATTTGATTATTTGAAAGGGGAAATAGCCTTATTATCAGGAAATTATACGCAGGCAAGTATTTTTTATCAATCCTTCCTGAAAAGTTTTAAAGGGAAGAATTACATCAAAAGTGCCTACTATCGTTTATTTCTCATTGAGTGGCTATTAGATAAGCCTTCCGCTTTTACCTATTTGGACAAATGTTTGAAATACGGACAAGCGCAAATAGAAGCAGATAAAAATGCGGAGGAAATTGCTAAAAAAAGAGAAATTCCTCACAAAATCCTTGTCCAAGCTCGTCTATTTACTGATGGAGGATACTACGACAAGGCATGGGAGATAATCAACCAATTATCTGAAAAAGATGTAAATACATCGAAAGACAGGATAGAGTTTTTTTATAGAAAAGCAAGAATATTAGATAAGCAAGGCAAAAGTAAACAAGCAGAGGTTTTTTATCAAGAAACGATTCTTCGCGCTGGCAATATGCCTTATTATTTTGCACCTAATTCGGCACTGCATTTGGGTTACTTGTATAGAGATGTATTCAAGGACAAGAATTTGGCAAAAATCTATTTTAAAAAGGTACTCTCCTATACTCACCATGAGTACAAAAGTAGCCTTGACCACAAAGCAAAAACAGCATTGAAAACGATATAAATCTGATGAAGATTCTTTATCTAAAATTCCCACTGATTCAAGCGTAACGATTGAACTCATCATAGGTGCAATGAACCTTGTACCAGAGTGGTAAGATTTGCCTTACAAAAACGTTACAGTACCCAACTTTTAAAAAGTTTGGTACTGTTTGGAAGCAAGTCTATCTGACATACCCATAGTTTCTTCTCAATTGTCTTGCTATATCTTGGTTTCCAAAGCATAAAATCAAAAATCTTGTTGTAATTCCCTCAAAACAGTATCATACAACTCTGGTAAAATCTCATTGATTTCGCCTTTCTTGTAGCCCAAGACCTCTAAAATAGCGCGGTCTATCGCTACCCTGCCCTCAAATCGCTTTTCTATCTGCGCTACAATGCTTGGAAACTCCACACTGCTCCACTTCTCAAAAATATCTAACAACTTTTCCCTGTCTTTGTCTGTGAGTTTTTCATAATCAAGAAGTTGAAATCCTAAAAGGTCTGTTTCACGAATGGAACCAAAACCACCTGTTGTTGCTTCTTGATTAGTTAATACTTGGGCTATGTTAATACTACTATTGTAGAATAAGCATAAAATTTTTGCTTTTTCTATGGAAATATTAGGAATAATCTTAAATACATCTGCTTGAATATAAGGTTCTTCCGAAAAAAAAGCAACAAAAGAGGTATTCGCAGAGTTTAAACGAAATCTTCGTGAAAAAACTAAATTTACAAATTTTTCTTTGCTTTTCTTTTGTACTTTTTCCCAATCAAATGCTTTTTTCATTTTTTGTTTTTTTGTTTGAAGATTAGCAAATATATCTTCAAAATCTTCAAAATGAGCAGAAACCCAATAGTCATGTTTATCAAGCACTTGCATAGTTCGGATTCCTGTAAGTGTTCTTAACGCTTTCTTGCAGAGGGCTTTGGGAATTTTATAGTGGAATAAATTGCTGTCTTTTTTAGTTTTTAGTTTTATTCTGACAAAGTTTTCATCTTCTCCTTCTAAAATCATAAATGCTTGTTTTGTCCTGCTCTCGTCAAAAGGATTGGTAATAAAAGTAGCGTCTATTAATCCATTAAAACCAGAGGAATTGAAACAATCTTTAACAAAACTTTCAGGAAAATTCATCAACTTGTTGGTATTCAATTTTTTATAAAACTCATTCAATATTTTGTAACTCTTTAAGCTACTTGCCCAAAGAAAGTGCATGAGGTTGTTTTGCTTTTCCCAAAGTTCGCTTTGCGTAACGGTAAACACATCAAAAGTTTCGTTGCTTGCGTTTTCTGCCTTGCGAATTTGGTTGTAGAGTTGGGGCATTTGTTCGTTTTGGAACTCTCTGATACTTTTTTTGAAATAAACGATTTTACAAGTGTCCTCTGCTTCTGGTTTTTTCTTTTCTGTAATGAGCAAAATATCTCTGAACGCTGCCCCTTCGCTGAATGCTAAGTCACCTACGGGCTTTATGATGTATCTGACTGTATGGTTTTTGAAAGTAAATTCTCTAATTTTTTCGCTTGCTTGCCCCCGTGCAAAATTGATAGGAATAACAGAACCCATCAAACCATTTTCTTTGACCAACAAATCGCCCAAGACCAAAAAATAACCCCACAAGTTGACCAAGTTGCCAGAGTGTTTATTTAGTGTAATATTCTGATTAAGTTTATCTTGCCAAGACTTGGGCATTTTTTCGCGGTCAGAATAAGGAGGATTCATAATTACTACATCAGAAAGCGTAAGTTTGAAGCCAGCACTTTCGCCCTCGGGATTAATTGCGCCTTTCTTTACTTTCTTGCTTTCGTAGATTTTAAAAATAGTGCCTTGTATGGTTTCGTTGTAGCCTTCTATGTCTATGCCAAAGTCTGTAACTCGCTCTCTATTAAGGGGATTCGCCAATTCCAAAGAATCACGTGTAGCAAAACGCACCGTATTCGTAACTTGCTCTATATTTTGCATAGTGAGGTTGATGGTACTAATATGCGCCGCAAAGGGCATAATGTCAATGCCTGTGATGTCGTTTTCTATGAAACTTTTGTGCATTTGCGCTTGGTTTGCATAGCCAAACATTTTTTCATAAAGCCACTGCTTGCGTTTGTAAGCGGCAACCAACAAAGTGCCTGAGCCGCAAGCGGGGTCAATCGTCGTGTCCTCGTAACTTTCTATGAGCAAACCTGCCAAAAGGTCAGCGGCGTTAGGATGGGTATAAAATGCTGCCAATACTTTACGAACCTCATGTGGTATCAGTTCATGAAAAAAACGACCTGCTAAATCGTGCGTGATGTACTCGGCACGTAGAGATTTTACCTTAATGATTAACTCATTAATCTTTTGTATAAAAAAGGCTTCGTTAGGAATATGCCCTAAGATATTTACCTTGTAAATAGACTTATAATCAACATATTGGATTTCATCAAAATATTTCTGAACTTCTTTTATGTGAGCGATACTCACCAATTCTGATACCTTATCTTTGGTTTTTTTATGAAAAATATGATAAAATAAAACTTGGTTGAAAAAAAGAAAAGAGGCGAGGTTAATCACTTGCTTGTAAGCTGATTCTTTGTCCTTGAAATCACCAATTGCAGCAAATAGGTCTAATTTATCTACAATCTCTGTTGCCAAAGCCTGCTGATTTATCTTTTGGATAGCAAAAGTCAAATCTACGATACACTTATTCACATCTTCTACTACTGAGTTAAAATCAATGGTAATTTCTTTTCTAATGAGTTTATTTTTGAGTTCTTGAAATAAATCAGTAATTTTAATTCCTTCTATTTTTGCTCGCCAAATATTGGTGAAAAGAGCCGCATATATAGGCGTATCCAGTACAATTTGATTGATTTGTTGGAGAGAAATACTTTGATTTTTAAGCACTTTGGGGAAAATTAACACAATATAGTTTTCTGTTTTTAACTTTTCTGCATAGCCAGAAACTTGCAATACAGCGTCCATAGCTACCTCTTTGTCATCAAGTTTTACTTCTACGATAAAACTCATGCCTTCAAACTCAAAAATAATATCTGGTCTTTTATTACCTTCTATTTTCGTTTCACCAATTGCATTAAAACCCTCATTGCGAAGGTATTGGATAATTTCAGGGTAGAGTGTACTTTCTTGGATTTGTAGTTTTCCTTGCGCCATGCTTTATATTCTCGAAGTTTCAAAAAGGTAAAGCTACAAAAGTTTTTGCACCTTTGTAGCTTTTGATTATTTTTATTATATCTCCTTCATCTGCTTCCCTGCTAACATTTGGTTCAGTGTGGGCAAGCCAGATTTGAGTACATTATCCAACTTTGTCAAGTATCCATCTAATTCCTTAGAGAGTTCCTCAAAGACCTTATAGACTCCCACTGGTTCAAGCGTTACACTTGAATCCATCATAGGTGTAAAATTCAGCCTTGTGCCAGTAGATTTCTATTTTCCTAATATTTCTTTAAACTGATTTGTATCTATGACTATCACTTTGGGGAAATTGATTGCTTTTAGCAAGTTAAAGTCTTTGTCATGGCTGACGATGAAATTCGCATTAGACCCAATTGCACAATCCACAAATTTGTTATCGTCTTCGTCTTTCAACAACCCAAACTTGTAGTATGAAGTGATGAGTTCTACATTAGGCAGGTTTTCAATCAAACCCAAGGCACTTTGACTTGCCATTGCTCCCATTTGTTGCTCTATGATTTCAGCATATTCAAGTAAAATATCTGTACTCACACATAAGGTATATTCGGAGTCTAAAAGACTTTTGAATAGCCAATGTAATTTTGATTTGCTGGATATAGAAACTAAGAATACATTAGTATCTAAAACAACTTTTTCCACTTTATTATTATTAGATTTTACGCATTTTAGTTTGTAACATTATATCAACGTCTTGGTCTGTCCAGTTTTTTTCTGCCCAAGTCTTATCTGCCTGTTGGATAAGACGCTGTGCAAAAAATGATACAAGCACTTTCCTTAATTCAAGGAGTTCACTGTCAGATAGTTGATGTGAGAATACCTTTAACAATTCAAGTTGAACATTGCTAAAAGGCTGTCTTAATAAAACTTCCATATTGTATTTTTTATTTGTACAAAAATAAGAATTTATTTTGATACAAAAAGCAAAACAGTACCACAACTTTTGAAAAGTTGGGTACTATTTTGAATCAAATTTTCATTGAAAATCTACGAAATTTCTTTGTTTTTAGATTTTCCCTTGCTAATTTTAACAAAAACAATCATAGACTTTAAACTTTTACTGTTTTATGGCTTTGAACAATCAGGAAATTGATGAAGTAATAGAGGCAATAGATGAAGCAGACTTGCATAAGGCATTTTCAATTCTTAATAATGCAGGAATTAAAGATGACGCTCTCAAGCGCTTAGAAAAAGAATACATACATGGTAATGTGCCTTTTGATTATTCTGCTCGTCTTAAAATCTATGTAAATTCTTTGAGATACCCAATTCGTTATGTTTCTAAGTCATTCATTTATATAATTCTTATCATCTTAATTAGTATTGGTAGTGTATACTTTTTTATTGACAAAAATAATGATAAAAAAGAAATAGAAAAGGAGAAACCTCCTATTGTTACTACCAATCCATCTAATGGGCAAGACACAGTAAAAAAGCCAATTATAGAACCTTCAACTACGGACTCTGATACTGATAATAATAGCACAACTGGTATTACCTACCAACCAAAAGTTGATAAAGAACCTAAAAAATCTTCTTACATAGCAATTCCTCATATCAATTCTACTGAAAAAACAGACATAGCAGTAGTTATTTTGAAAGATGGGCAAAATGAAGGTGAAATTAGTAGTGGAATTGTTAATATTTTGGTAGAGAAAGGCAATATTGCAGTAAATAACCTTTTTACACCAAGCTTTATCAAGGAACAGTTCAACCTGATTTATAGCGGAGGAATGCCTAATAATGGAGCGTTTCCTATTTCCAAATATGTAGATGAGTTAATTTTAGGAAAGGTAGAGGAAAAAGAAGCGGGAAAAAATGACAGAGGTTTGGACAAATACGAAATCCGCTTTTCAGGGAACTGGTACACGACTGCACCTTTTGGATTTAAGCAAAAAATAAGCGTACCTATTATTACAGGTATAGGTTTTAGTATAGACGAAGCCAAAGATAATGCATACACGAAACTGAATGATTTTTTGAAAACAAAATTGTAATTTTTAAACCTAAAAATAAATTCTATGAAAAAACTACTCATCACTCCAATCTTGTTGTTGTTTTGCACCTTTTTATTTGCACAAAATGGGAATTATGACAGCAAAATAACAGAATTAGCGCAAAAACTTGCCAGTAAAATTAATGATAGCAAGAAAACCAAAGTAGCTATTTGGGGTTTAGTAACTGAGTCTGGAAAAAACACCAATAAGTGTAAAGTTATTTCAGAAGACTTCTCTATTTACCTTACTGACTATGCCAAAGGTTTTCAAATCATAGATAGAAATCACTTAGACATGATTTTGAAAGAACATAAAATGAAGTCTGATGGTTTTATAGATGAAACTACTGCCAAGCAATTAGGAAAAATTATAGCCGTAGATGTGATTATTACAGGAACAATTACAGAGTATGATGAAACGGATAAATCCAAAACACGTGTTCGTATCAAAGCCTTAGACACAGAAACTGCTATGCAGTTTGCCGCAGTAATGGGAGATGTAGTTATAGATAAAGCAAAAGATAGCGGAGAATCACCAGATACAGATGGAGGGGTAATCACAGACCCAGAATGTCAGAAGAAAAATTTTGGGTCGATTGATTTTATCAATACAAAAGATTTTAGGGTAGAAGTTGGCATATATAATGATAATAATGGTTTTAAAACGATGTCCTTAGAAGCAGGAGAAAGGAAAACATTTTATGGAGTTTTTGCGCGAATTACTCGGTACTATATCGTAAACTATGCCAAAAATAAAGATATTAAGGATGGTAAAGATGTAAGTTGGGGCATAATTTATTCATACCCAAGTTATCCTTCTCATGCAGTAATAAAATATGGAGAACTTGATATAAAACAATGTAAGAATATAGAGTTTGTAATTAAATAAAACTTAACTTGTTTAACAATTATGAAACAATTTATCTCATGTATTATATTCATCTGTCTATTTGTCAGTCAGTTGTCTGCACAAGACGCTTTTGATAGTAAATTGGAAGCATTGGCAAAAAATATTGCCAATAAAATTACCGAAAATGGCAAAGGGAAAGTTGCCATTTGGGGTTTTACTTTGGAAAATGGGGAAAGCACTCCTATTTGTAAGTTTATATCGGAAGATTTTTCAGTGTATGTTACCAAATATGCCAAGGGCTTTCAGGTAATAGACCGTAGCCGATTAGATATGATTTTGAAAGAACACAAAATGAAATCTGATGGACTAATTGATGAAACCACTGCAAAAAAATTAGGAAAAATTATAGCCGCAGATGCCATTATTACAGGAACATTGACTATTCTTGGTGAAACTATAAGGGTTCGTCCAAAAGTTTTAGATACAGAAACAGCATTGCAGTTCGCCGCAGATATTGAAAACTTACCAAGGAATAAAAACATAAATTCCTATTTAGGAACTGGCTCAGATGGAGGGAGTAGCGGAACAGGTTTAGATGTGAACCAAGGTTATAATCGCCCCCTTAATTCTAATGAAAGTTATAATAATCCTGAAACAGTGAATCCTCAATGTAAAGAAAAAAATTTTGGGGATTTGTGCTTTTATAATACATTAAAGTATAAAGTTGAGATAGGAATTTTTTGGACAGAAGATGGTGGTCATTACTATCATCAAAAAACAATAGGGTTGTATCCTAATGAAACTCAAGTCTTTTACAATATCACTTCTAAACAAATAATAAAATACAGGATTATTGACCCTGCAAAAAATAGTAGTATAAAAAAAGGATATAGCATTTGTTGGCAATGCGGAAGCCCAAGTGTATTAATAACTCCTGATTATCCTGATATGGGAGTTATAAGATATGGAGAGATAAATGTAGAGCAATGTAAATCAAAGACATATACGATAAAATAATAATAATAGTTGTTACAAAACCCTTCAAAATCTTGTAATAGTTATTTTTCCTATTTTTACAGCCCTTTTAAGCATATTCTGTTCTCTATTCTTTCATATTTATTGTTATTTTTTGTAATTCTACTGGTGCAAGGCTGAGCCTTGCACCAGTAGAATTTTGATTATTTTTACTTTATCTCCTTCATCTGCTTCCCTGCCAACATTTGGTTCAGTGTGGGCAAGCCAGATTTGAGTACATTATCCAACTTTGTCAAGTATCCGTCTAATTCCTTAGAGAGTTCCTCAAAAACTTTATACACTCCTGCGGTGGGTTTTGCGTCCCCCGTTTCTAAGCTACGGCGCACTGCGGAGAGGCGGTTGCCGAGTTTGATAGGGAAGTTGAGCGGGTCTTGTCCACTGCGGTTTTTGGTTTGGTAAAGGTCTTCCTCTATGGTAGTTAGCTTGCTTATCAAGTCTTTGGCAGAGGTGGAAAAAGCGGCTTCGTTTACTTCCTTTTCTCTTTCTTCTATCTGCTTGCGAATGTGGCGAATACGTATGACTGCTTCGTTATTGGCAGTTTCCTTGTCCCTGATTTTCATGGCTATTTCAAAGGTTTCTTTCAGGTCTGCTTCGCTTATACCTTTGAGGTTTGGATTCATTTTGATTTGGAAAGGATAAGTTTGGGTGTAGTTCCCGACCTTGATTCGGACTTGGTACTTGCCAATCGGTGCTTTGGGACCGTTTTTGGCATTTGCTCCCCAGAGAATCATGCCGTCAAATACGGTTGCCCCAGGGTAGCGCAAGTCCCAAATGAAGGTATTTAGCCCCGCGGCAGTGGTAGGTTTGGCAGGTTCTCTTTCCCAGCGTGGAATGTTGGGGTCTATTTTATACTCTGCTTGATTACCTACAAAACTCCTGACTACCATGCCGTTAGCGTCTAAAATATCTATTTTTACCGTATCTGCTTTGTCTTTCAAATAGTATTGGAAAACAGCGTTGTAAATGCCTCTGATAGCGTCCGAAGGTTGGAAAAGTGTGGCATTTTGCTTCATCATTTCTGGGGTAAGTTGTCGCAAGGGCTGAATGTCGTCCAAAATCCAAAATCCTCGCCCATGTGTCCCCAAAACCACATCATTATCTTTCACTACTAAATCACGAATAGGCGTATCAGGTAGGTTGAGTTGCAAGGGTTGCCAAGAATCCCCTGCGTTAAATGACACATACACACCATGTTCCGTTCCCAAGAAAAGCAAATCTTTCCTTACGTGGTCTTCACGCACCGACCTTGAAAAATGCCCGTCTTTGATTCCTGTTACGATTTTTGTCCATGTTTTTCCGTAATCTCTGGTGCGAAAAACGTAGGGTTGGCGGTCATCTACTTGGTAGCGAAAAGCGGCAACGTAGGCAGTTCCTGCTTGGTGTCGTGATTCGTCTATGATGGCAACCACCGAATTTTTAGGTAAATCTTTGGGCGTGATGTTTTCCCAATTTTTTCCTCCGTCTTTGGTAATGTGAATTTTGCCATCGTCAGAACCTGCCCAAATTGTGTTTACGTCATGGAAAGAAGGCGCAAGCGCAAAAACAGTCGCATAGATTTCAGGTCCGTTCATGTCTTTGGTAATTTCTCCCCCTGTGGGTCCAAGCGTTTCAGGGTCGGCATAAGTCAAATCAGGGCTAATTTTTTCCCAACTTTGTCCATCATTGGTCGTTTTCCAGACGTGTTGTGAGCAAGTGTAGAGAATTTTTGAATCTTTGGGCGAAAAAACAATGGGGTAAGTCCATTGCCATCTTTCGGGCAGAGAACTTGCAGGTTCGCCAGAAAAAAATCTTGGATATACTTGAATATCACGTATTTGTCCGTTGGTGCGGTCGTAGCGTGTGAGCAGTGCGCCTTGGCTACCTGCGTAGTAAATATCTGGATTGTCAGGGTGCGAAGTGATGTAACCGCTTTCTCCTCCACCTACATCATAGCCCCATTGTCCTAATTCGTTGGCAAATTCCCAACCATCACTTGGAATTGCCAAGGTAGTGTTGTCTTGCTGTGCGCCTGCCACGTGATAAGGTACATGGTTTGTGGTAGTTACGTGGTAAAACTGCGTAGTGCAAAAATCCAAATCTGTCCAAGATTTGCCACCATTGACCGAAACGCAACCGCCTCCGTCATTGGATTGCACCATTCGCATAGGGTTGTTGGGGTCTATCCACAAGTCGTGATTGTCGCCGTGAGGTACGCGAATTTCTTGGTCAAATTTTACGCCTCCGTCAGTGGATTTGAAGAAGTCCACGTTCAGGCAATATACCGTTTCCCTGTCAAAAGGGTCAGCATAAATTCTGGAATAATAGAAGGCACGCTGGCGAAGTTTGCGCTCGTCATTGGTTTTCTGCCAAGTCGCGCCCCCATTATCCGAGCGATACACACCTCCGTCATTTGCCTCTACGATAGCCCACAACCGCTTAGAATCCGCAGGGGAAACGGTAATGCCAATTTTGCCGAGCATACCTGCGGGCATACCTGGGTTGCGGCTAAGTTCCGTCCAAGTTTCGCCCCCATTTTCCGATTTCCAGAGTTTGCAGTGTTCGCCACCCCCCCACATTTTCCAAGTGCGGCGATAGACCTGCCAAGTTGTGGCGTAAATGATTTGGGGATTGTTGCGGTCGATAATCAAATCTGCTACGCCAGCCTTGGGGCTAACGTAAAGCACTTTTTTCCAAGTATTTCCGCCATCTGTGGACTTGAAAACGCCACGTTCTTCGTTATCTCCGTAGGGGTGTCCGAGCGCGCCTACATACACGATGTCAGGGTCGGTAGGGTGAACGCGGATTCTGGAAATCGCTTGCGTTTCCTTCAAACCCAAGTGTCGCCAAGTTTTGCCCCCGTCTGTGGTTTTATACACGCCATCTCCCTGCGTAATGCTCCCCCGCAATTGCGTTTCGCCGCCGCCAATATAGACCACATCGGGGTTGGTTTCTGCCACTGCCACTGCGCCAATGGACGAGGAGGAAATCTTGCCATCGGTAACAGGAAACCACTCCTGCCCACCGTCCGTAGTTTTCCAAAGTCCGCCACCTGTGGCACCGAAGTAATACTCAAAGGGTCGCCCAGGGCTACCTGAACAGCCCAAAGAACGTCCCCCGCGCAGGGGTCCAATATTTCGCCACTTCATTTTGTCGAAATATTTGGACTCGTTGGTTTGAGAAAAGGCAACTTGCGCCCAAGTCCAAGCGCAAAGCAATAAGAGTAAGTAAGGTTTTTTTATCATCTTTCCAATTTTTTATGTTTGTAGTCAAAGATAGGAAAGATTTTGAAAGGGGAAAAAGGAATTTTTAAAAAAACAAGGATTTGATTTTTCTTGTTATTTATACGCTTTTAAGTGGAAAAAATGCTAAATTTGTTTTATAAAGTGGGCTTACTGATTGGCAATCTGCCCAATATAGCTTTGATGAGGCACAGAAAAGCACTATCCAGATACTTTCAGATTTGTACCTTTACGAAGGAGATATGTGGAACGAAGAGGAGTTGAAAATGCGTTTGATTATTCCTATTCTACAATTGGTAAATATAGAGCAGAAAGATAAAATCAAAGTTTTTTTAAAAAGAAATATAGCCGCTGTCATTCAAAAATACCGCATTTCCGTAGATGTGGGCTTAATGATAGCCAAGCCCAAGGGCAAAAATACGCCTCAAATTCCTTATTTTTTCTTGCAAGAATTGAAAAAAGGAAAAAAATCCTCCAATGACCCCGAAGCGCAAATGTTAGCGGCAATGCTGGCGGCACAGGCACAAAACAACAATGGAAAACCTATTTTTGGGGGCTACATGGTGGGACGAAATTGTTTTTTTTCTATTCTTGTAGATAGAAATTATATACTTAGCAAGCAACTTGATATAACAGAAACTGCTGATTTAGAGCAAGTAATAGCAATGCTGAAAAAACTAAAAGAAATGCTACTTGCCTGATTTTATAAAACTAATGAAGTAAACTTAAAGGCATGAATACAAAATAATATAGTATTTATTGAGATTTAATTAATTGATAATCAATGAACTATATAATTTCTAATTCCTAATTATTAATTCCTAATTTTAAAATCACTATGTCTTATTCAAGTTTTACCTTAGAAGATTTGGCAGAGAAGTTTAAATTGCGCTTTAAAAGTGTCAAGTTGTTTGATACCAGTAAAAGTGTAATACCCAGCGCGTGGCTACAAGAAAGTCTGGAAATTAGCCAAGATACACTTGTAAGGTCAAAGAAAGCACGTTCAGAGCATTATGTTCTCCCCATTCTCATGGAAATGAAGAAAAAGAATCGTGATTTTATGACTTACTATTCAGGGGAAACCTTGAACGCAGATAAAAGTTTGGGATTAACGGGTGAGTGTGATTATATTTTAGCAAAAAAAAGTGATTCTCCCATAGTGCAGTCCCCGCTTTTGGTAATGGTAGAAGCAGAAAAAAACGACTTTGATTTGGGGATTCCGCAGTGCATTGCTCAAATGATAGGAGCGAAAATTTACAACCAGAGGCACGGCGAAAAAATCGAGGAAATCTACGGCTGCGTTACCACAGGAACGGAGTGGAGATTTATGAAGTTGAGGGGTGAATATGAAGTGCTTTCCGATACAGAAAGCTATTTTATCAAGGAGTTGGAAACCATTTTGGGTATTTTTCAACAGATTATTGATTTTTATAGGAATGAGATAGGGGAGGGGTGAGAAAAGCAAAATGCCTGTGCTTGCCCATATACAGAAATTATATGCCTTTATTGTTATGTAAAACCAAACCTTTTTTAATTTGACTGATAAACTAAAAATCAATACATGGACTTATCATAAACTCTGCCCCTTAATGCTTTAAAAACCATGCTGAAAATTGCTTTTGCACCCATCTACATTCACCCTTTGCCATCAGAACATAGGTTTCCTATGCTCAAATACGAGCTTTTGCCCGAACAACTCATCTACGAAGGCACTGCAAGCACAAGTAATTTTTTCACGCCCTCCCCTGCGGACGAGGCATTGATTTTACAAACCCATGAGATAGCCTACTGGGAAAAGCTAAAAAACTTGACTTTGAGTGCTTCTGAAATACGAAAGACAGGTTTCCCCTTGTCTAAATCTCTGATAGACAGAGAAATCACCATTCTGCAAGGAAGCATAGAAGGTGCAAAGTATGCCTTGCGGTATGGGGTAGCGATGAATATTGCAGGGGGAACACACCACGCTTTTACAGACCGAGGAGAAGGCTTTTGTTTACTCAATGACATTGCTGTTTCTGCAAGTTATTTGCTTCATTATCAAAATATTAAAAAAATATTAGTGATTGACTTAGACGTACATCAAGGCAACGGCACTGCCCAAATTTTTAGGAATGAGGAGCGCGTATTTACTTTTAGTATGCACTGCGAACAGAACTATCCCTTGCAAAAGGAGCAATCAGACTTGGACATAGGCTTGCCAAGTGGCACTTCTGATGAAGTCTATTTGAAAATTTTAAAGGAAGCCCTGCCCAAACTGATAGATGACTTGCAACCCGAATTTGCTTTTTTCCAATCGGGCGTAGATATTTTAGCTACTGACAAGTTAGGAAAGTTAAAAGTAAGCAGGGAAGGTTGCAAGGAGCGCGACCGCTTTGTTTTTGAGATTTGCAAGCAAAATAAGATTCCCGTAGCCGTAAGCATGGGAGGTGGTTACTCTCACAAAATCAGCGACATAGTAGAAGCACACGCCAATACTTACCGACTTGCCCAAGAGATATTTTTCTAAGAAACTTCTTTTGCTTTATCTTTCCTGCTGTTGTAAACAAGCATAATTATTAAACAGAAAAACATTCACAAAATTTCCTATTTTGTCTTTCAAAAATCTCTGTCAATTATCTATATTTGCCTTTCATCTATTAAAAAACTAACTAAACTCAAACCTATTTATGAAAAAAATGCTTTGCATCTTTGTGGGAATTGTTCTGTCTGGTGTATGTTTTTTCCCACTTCCCACTCTTGCCCAATTTTCCTTTAATTTCAAATTTGGAAAGCCAAGAATAAAATTATTTGCTAATATGCAATATATGAGGGCAATAACTACTGATGCTAATGGAAATGTATATATAGCAAGATACAATGGAAGCTCTCTTAGCAAAATAGAAAAATATAGTCCTGATGGTACTTTTTTATTTTCTTTTGGCTCTGTGGGGTCTGGCAATGGACAATTTTTCAATATTGAAGACATGGAAATAGATGCCAATGGTAAAATTTATATTGCAGATATAAACAACAAAAGAGTACAAGTTTTTGATGCTATGGGGAATTTTCTATACAAATTTGGGAGTAATGGTTTTGGAGCAGGACAGTTTTTAAAACCTTGGGGTATTGCTGTGGACAAAGATGGAAATATTTATGTAGGGGACAATGATACACAAACCAAGGGCATTTTTAGCCTACAAAAATTTGACAACAATGGCAATTTTATGACTGTTATAGGTAGCTGGGGTTTTAACAATGACCAATTTCAATCTATTAGTGATGTAGATGTTGATGATAGTGGAAATATTTATGTATGTGATTTGACAAAATCTGTGATTCATAGATATGATAAAAATGGGAATTATTTGGATAGATTTGGAGTAATAGGTGATTTGGGAAATGAATATGAAAATGGTAAATTTGCTTCTTCACATTTTTTTGATTTAGATAATAATAATAATCTTTATGTTTCTGATATTGGTAATAGACGTATCCAAAAATTTAATTCCAATACCATTTATCAGAGTCGTTTAGGTTCTTCTGTTAATTCTCCGTTTCCGATTTTAGGGGATTTTTTTGCTATTGGGTGGCTTACAATACATAAACCTTCTGGTGTGGCTTATGTAACCACTGGCGACCAAAAAATCTACTCCTTCAATGTTTCCACCATGAGCAACAGTGAGGGGGAATTTCTCAATCCTATGGGAATTGCGGTCAATGGAAGCAAAATTGTGGTGGCTGATGCCCAAAGTTATCGCATTCAATCTTTTGATAAAAACGGCAATTTCCAAAGTATGTTTGGGGACTACAACCAGACCTTGGGCAGTTTCAGGTCGCCCAATGGATTAACTTTGGACAATGTGGGTAATATTTATGTTACTGATGTGAAAACCAATTTTGTGCAAAAGTTTTTGCCCAATGGTTCTTTTTTGCTCGGTTTTGGAGGAGATGGGACTACCTCTGGCAAGTTTGACAAACCGCAAGGCATTGCCTTAGATGCAGGAGGAAATATGTATGTAACTGATAGTGGAAATAATAGAGTACAAAAATTTCTTCCCAATGGAAATTTCTTGTTGGAATTTGGTGGGCTGGGCAATGGCAATGGGCAACTCAACAACCCCAGTGGCATTTTTGTAGATGGAAGTGGGAATATTTATGTGGTGGATACTGGAAACAATCGTGTACAAAAATTTAACTCGGCTGGGGTATATCAAAGCCAATTTGGAAGTGCAGGAAATGGAAATGGGCAATTCAACCAACCCAGTGGAATTTTTGTGGAAGGGTCAGGCAAAATTTATGTGGCAGATTCTGGCAACAATCGTATTCAAGTATTTGATAATACAGGCAATTATTTGGCTCAATTTGGCTCTCTGGGAAGTGCTAATGGACAGTTTGACAACCCCACTGGGATTGCCATAGATGCCACAGGAGTCATTTATATTACTGATACAGGCAATAACCGCATACAGTCTTTCCTTACGAATAATACGTTTTTTGTACGCCAAGATGGTAATGATGCCAATACTGGTTTGGGCAATTCTCCTGCTTTGGCAAAAAAAACAGTGCAAAACGCAGTCAATACTGCCTCAGATGGAAACAAGATAGTGGTAGTAGGAGGCATGGGCAGTTTTAATGAAAGTGTAACCATTGGCAAAACCTTGGATTTAGGTGGAATTAGCAATCCTGTTATTCAAAACCTTACCCTCAATGGAGCAGGGAAAACCCTTGCTATTTCTTCCAATGTAGGTATTTCTCAAATCTTGAAGGTGCAAAACGGTACATTAGAAGCAAATGGGAATCTTACCCTGATTTCTGATAACAATGGAACTGCCATGATAGATAATGCAGGAGGCTCTCTCAATGGAGAAATTATTGTGCAAAGATACATCAAACCCTATCCTGAAAGAACCACTGTGCAAGGCTACAATTACTTTTCCTCTCCTGTTTCCAATGCCAAAATCAGCGAGTTCAATGACAATGTAGGTTTGGTGTTGAATCCTGCTTATGACTTTGTAAGTCCGTATAGTGGTGCATTTCCTAACTTTTTCCGTTATAATGAAACTAAGGTAGTGGGTTCTCCTATTGCTTCTGATATTTTTGAAAAGGGCTGGGAAAGTCCTGCTTCTATGAGTGAAAACTTGGAAGTAATGAAAGGATATATCCTCAACCTCAATTCAGGCACTACCATTGACATCAAGGGTTTGCCCAACAATGGTGATAAAAGTATTCAAGTCAGCAAGGGCAATGCCACCAACTCAGGGTTTAACTTGGTGGGGAATCCCTATCCTGCGCCCATTGATTGGGACTTGGTAGTGGCTGACCCAAGCAATACTACTACCATAGAGGCGCAAAACTGGCGCAGGGTGGCGACAGGAGCATATTCTGGTACTTTTGCGTACTATGTTCCCAATCCTGCCAAAACAGGAACCAATGGTGCTACCAATGAAATCGCCAGTATGCAGGGCTTTTTTGTCAAGGCAGCCAATACAGGCAATGCCACACTCACCATGAAAAACAGTATGAGATTGACTACTTATTCAGATACCAGATTTTTCAGGACAGAGGAAAGTGAGGAAGACAAAACTTGTAATGGTTTTCTCTTGCTCAAAGTGTCTGATGGGAAAAATGCAGATGAAACCATTGTGTATTTTAGCGAAAAGGCAAGTGAAAAGTTAGACAAACGCATGGAGGCAGTCAAAACTAACCTCAACTCTGCCCCTGCTCCTAATCTCTATACCAAGGTAGGAAAAGACAGAATGGCAATTCAAGCATTGCCCAAGCTAAGAGCAGAAAGCACAGTTCCCTTGCATTTTATGGCGCAGAACAGCGGTTTGTTTACTTTTTCTCCTGTAAAAATGAGCTTGTTCAAAGGAAATCCACAAATTTTGTTGGAAGATAGGAAGCAAAACAAAATCACTGATTTAACTCAAAATAGTTATTCTTTTTCTGCCAATCAAGGCTTGGACACTACTCGTTTCATCTTGCGATTTGCGCCTGACGCTACGTATAGTTTTGAAAATGAGCAAAATACCTTGTTTGTTTATCCCAATCCTGCCCAAGAAAAGGTCAATCTCTACTGGCTCAGTGAGGTAAAGGGAGAAGTGAGTTTGCAAATCACTGATGTATTGGGTAGGGAAGTAAGTAAGCAAATCATCAATAAGCAATATGAAAGCATAGATACAGAACTCAATGTGAGTGAATTAGGCAAGGGAATTTAATTTATCACCTTACAATATGGAGAAAATAGGGTGGTGAGGAAATTGGTGAAAGAGTAAGGGAAGGAGATTTCAGGCAAATAAATATAGCTTGTTATTTGCCTGAAATACTAAAAATAATAGATAATATCCCAAGATACATAACTCATTTTAAGACGATTAGGACTTTGGGCATTACTTGACAAGCCAAAGTTTTCATAAAATTTATTGGTAGTAACTGCTAAGGGCAAGTGATAACTCATGCCTAAATCCAATGTTCCTGCGTTGCCCAAATTCCACTCTACACCTGCTCCCACCAAGAAATAAGGAACTATTTTGGTATAATTGGCTGTGCCTTTGGTAGTAACTACGGTTGGGGTGAGACCTATCAATCGGTCTGGCAGAGTAACTTCTTGGCTTACAGCAACAGGTATGTTGAATGAAGAACCAAAAGTTCCTCTTGCTCGTAAGCCTCCTGCCAACTCATTGGTGCGGAGGTGGAGAGCCAAAGGAATATTTAACATGGTAAAATTACTTTTTTGTTGCCAAACATCAACATTACTGAAATTTACAAATCTAAGTTTCACCAAATAACTTTGTTGGCTAATTTGCAAACCTGTTTGAATACCAATTTTCTCAGTAAACTGATAAGTAACTTGTAAGCCTCCTGCTATACCAAAGCGTGCAGATTTTACTACACCATATTGCTCAGATAAGGCATTTTTATTTCCATCAGTAATAGAAACAAGAGAAAGCATAGGGCTGAGGCGCAAACCTAAACGCCATTTACTTTCTTGGGCTTGGGCTTTGCTAAATCCAAAGACAAAAGCCAGCAGTATGATTGGTAGTGATTTCATGGGTGATTAAAAATAATAAGTTATATCCAAAGAAAGATAAGAAAGTTTGAATCGAGAGCCAGACATATAACCTCCTGTAACATATTTTTTATCATAAATTTTGTTGGAGGTAACAGCCAAAGGCAATTGATAGCTCAACCCCAAATCCAATATCCCTGCACTGCCCAAGTTCCATTCTATGCCTGCGCCTACCAAAAAATTAGGAATAATTTTGGCATAATCTGACATTTCTTTCTTTTCAAGGGAAACGTCAAAATACTTAAAATCATCACTGTAAGTGAAATTTTCAGTGGCACTTACAGGAATATTAAAAGAAGACCCAAAAATTCCTCTTACCCTCATCTTGTTGTTTAACTCTTGGGTGCGAAGGCACAAAGCAAGGGGAATTTGCAACATCACCAAGCTAATTTTTTGCTGTTGAAGGGCATTGTCATTGTTGCCCAAAGTGCGTGTATTGACTGTGAAACCTTGACTGCTCACTTGCAAGCCTGTATGTAGTCCAAACTTCTCTACAAACTGATAGGTAACTTGCAAGCCTCCTGAAAAACCAATTTGGGTGGATTTGTTGATATTGAGTATGTCTATAATATTGCCTGATGAGTTTCTGACAGAAAGTAAACTAATATTCGAACTTACCCTCAGCCCCAAACGCCACTTGCTCTCTTGGGCAAAAGCCTCCTGCCCTGCCCAAAGTAAAAGGCATACCATTACCAATGCTCCTATCTTTTTTTTCATCTCTATTTAAAATTTTAAAATGGTTAAAAATTCATCCAATCACTTGATAAAATTATTGGTGCTATCAGGCTTGATATTTGACTGACGAAAACGATAAATACTATTCCTTTCTAATCTACTTGTAACTCTCCCTTTATCTCTACTTTCACTTGATTTTATCAAATAAGTAGTATCATTTAATATTTCCCCTTCTATGAAAGATGTTTTAACTCCACACATACTTGACCTAAAACTTTCAATAGTAATTTTATTCCCCTCAATTTTAAATATTCCCCAAATACCTTTTATTTGATTTAAAGGCTCATTAGGGATAATATTAGAAAGAACTTTTGTTAATTCGACACTTTCTCTATCAATAAAAATTCCATTCCTATAAAAATAGGAAACAAGCACATTAGTTTTCCCCCCAACAATACTACTATCTCCATAATAATATCCGTTTACTTTCAATTGGTTTCCAGTATAGTCAATTCTTGGAGAAGATAAGCTATCATCTTTGCACCAACCTAACAATTGACAAGCACTTAGTCCAATGCTTATCAAAATTAGAAAGAATGAATATGCATTTATTTTAATCATTTTTTTAAATTTTTAAAAGCCAAATAATTGAAAAAAGAATCTTGGTCTGCGTTCTTGGAAGTTTCCAGCAGTATCCACAGTACCTGTTCTTGGCACCCAAGGATAACCAAATCCATTATTGCCACCAGATAAAAAATCATGAGCAAATAAATTTTGCAAGGAATGTCGTATGCCTTCTGAATCCCAACCTATTTTTAAGGGACCGAAACCCAAAGAAATAATGCCATTGCTTCTTCTTGGGTCTCCCACATTACCCCCAGTAAAAGACCTTGCCCCATTGACAATACCTATTCCATCTGCTTCCCAGTTTTGCGTAGATTTAAGCGTTAGCGTATCTACGCAAATTTAGTAGCAAATCTCCGATTTGCGTAACAGGCGCAAGCTAAAAGGCTCTTTCAAAGAAATAATACTTCCAATAAACCTTTCTCTCCTGCATAATTTCGCGCACTACTATATAAATAATCCCAAGCATTCTCCACCCAACCCTCTTCCACTGGGTTGTTGTGCAAATAGTCTAATTTTTGTGCGCCAAACTTCTCTGTAAATATCTGCTCTGCATGGTTGCCCTGCTGCCAAAATTGATGTAAGGTGTTTCTTGTATTTTTCTTTGCCGCTTGCTCAAAAAGCCAAAGCATCCATTCTTTCCGACTTTCGGGGTCTTCTTGCATGGAACGAATGATTTGGGAGGCAGTAAATTTCTTAAAATCTCTCAAAATATCGCTCAGATTAAAACCTTCTTTTGCCCTTATTATCAAGTGTAAATGATTGCTCTGGGCGGCACTCCGCATCAAACACCAAGCAAATAACTCTAAGCCTTTCTTTTCTTGGCAAAATTTCAGGCTATCTACTATCATATCTTTATAACGTTTCCTCGTAAATACATCTATCCAATAAACAGTCGCAAAAGTTACAAAATATAACCCATCAGGGTCGTCAATAGCATAGGGACGTGAATCTTTCATGTTCTATGCCTTTGTTGGTGTTTTCACCAACAAGCCATGCTATGAAAAACTGCCTTTGCAAATTAGCAAATACTTTGAGATATTGCAAAAAAAACAAGTATGAGCCAAGAAATACCACAAGAGCCTCTTTTTGAGCATATTTATATTGCCTTTTACACTGCGACTATTCTGGAATGGAAACACCTACTTAAACCAGATAAATACAAACAAATTATCATAGACAGTCTTGCTTTTTTGGTCAAGGAAAAGAGAGCGAAAGTTTATAGTTTTGTAATTATGCCAAATCATATCCATTTACTTTGGAAAATCATACCTCCATACACCCTCAAAGAAGTGCAACTTAGTTTTATGAAATACACTGCCCAAATGATAAAGTT
>JALOMS010000076.1 GCA_025455345.1 Thermoflexibacter sp.
ACAAAGATAAATCAGAAGTTGAATTCTGAAGAGTTAAATCATTTTGATTGAATAAAGATCCTCTAAAATACATCTCAAAGATTTTATCTAAGAGTTCCTCGGGTATGCCTTCCCCATTGTCCTTTACTGTAATATTCAGTGTTTCAGCTTCTTGATAAATAGCCAGCCTAATGGAAGGAGGGCGTTGTTTTTGATAACACAGACTATTCTCGACCAAGTTAGTAAGGATTACAGAGAGCAAGTATGGATTAATCAAAATAGGATAAGTAATCTGATTAGAAACTTGATAGTCCACCTGTGCGAGTTCGTCTTTGAACTGTTGCTCAAGATTTTCTAAGACATTGTCCAAATTCGCAAGTGTTTTGGAGTTTGTGTCAGCATAAATATCATTGATTACTTGCATTTTACGCAACATTTTGTCCATTTTATTAGCAATTTGACCTACCAAGTCAAATAAGTAAAGAGCCTCTTTTTCTTTGACGCTTATTCTGGCGACTTCGACAATCCCCGTAAAATTCACAAGCGGTTGGCGTAGGTCGTGCGAGGTATGATACAAAAAAGTATCTAACTCATAATTAACATTTTGTAATTTATGGCTTGTTTGTATTACGGTTTGCCTCAAGTTAATGTTTGAGGCAGAAATAACCGCATTGGCTTCTTTCAGTTCTTTGGTCTGTTGCTCTATTTTTTCCTTTTGTGTGGTAATGGTATGATTGAGTGCCAATAATTCTTTATTGCTTTTTTGGTCTTTTCTATGTATTTGATAAAATACTCCTGCAAACAAAATCGCTGTCATCAAAGCCCCTGAGATGGAGATGACCAATATGTATTGTTCTTCTATCTTTGCTTTTTGGAGGGCTTGTTCTTTGCTAAGAAGCTGATTTTGTTGCTTATGTTCTAATATTTCTCTTTCTTTAAGTTCTATTTCAAAGGTAGCTTCTAAGTTTGCAATTGCTTTTGTTTTCTCTTCGTTCAATAAACTATCTTTGAAAGTTGCGCTTAATTTGTAAAAATGAAGTGCTTTTTGGTAATCTTTAATCGCCTCATAGTTTTTACACAACTGTTCGTAGCAGTAAGTTATCCCTGTTTTGACTCCATTTTGGCTAAACGCTTGCAAAGACTTTTTGGCATAAACTATGGATTTGGTGTATTGTTTTTCCTCAAAATAAATATCACTGAAATAAGTGTCCAAATAAGCAATGTTGTATAGGTCATTGGTACTGAGCCTAATTTCCATTGCTTTGTTGTAATAATCAATTGCTTTAGTAGTTTGTTTTTGGGCTTGGTGTATGCGCCCGATAATGGTATAGGCATTGGCGATGCCTGATATGTCTTTGTATTTTTCTCTGATTTTCAGTGTTTTGCGTGCATATTTGTATGCTTTCTCGTACTGCTTGTCATGAATAAATACCATAGCCAAATTGTTACTACTGCTACCCTCTGCTTTCTCATCACCTAATTGCTGAAAAATCTCAATAGACTCTAACAAATACACTTTGGCTTTCTCATAATTACCCTGTTCTGAGAGAGCTATCCCAATGTTTTTCAATATGTTAGCTATTTCACCATGATTATTGAATTTTTTATTAATTGTTAAGGCTTTTTCGTAGAGGTGAAGGGCATTTTTATAATCACCCCTCATAAAGTAGTTAAAGCCCAATTTGCGTATGAGTTTTGCCTCCTCTGTTCCGTGATGATTTTTGGGAAGTAAGTCATAACTTTCTTTGTAATGCACAAATGCTTTTAGATAATCGCGCTTATTCTGATAAAAATCACCGATTTGATGATTGGCGAGAATTATTCCGCTATCATAGTCTGCGGTTTCGGCGATGGAAAGTGCTTTCTGGGCAAAGTAGAGAGAAGAGTCTGAGTGCAAGGACTCATAAACTCGTCCTATCTGTGCCATAATCAGCACTTTATCTTTATGAATGAGATGTGGTATTAATTTACTTAAACTATCAATTTGGTTTAGGTTGTTTTTCACTTGGGCGTGCATTAGCACAGAAATACAAAAACTAACCAAAAACGAAATAATGAACTTGGGCATTGTTTGTTAATTTAGAAATGCCATTAGGCAAAAAATAATATTTTTTAGGTCATGGTTGATGATGTTTGATTGCCAATAGTTTTCAGTAAGTCGAGGATAACATTGAAAATAAATAACTTGTAAAAAATAATTGCTTATTAATTAAAAATCTTCGCAAAGATAATCAAAGGATTATTCAAATACAATTTTTTCGTAACAAGTCCAAGACAGACTGTCTATCAATTCCAAAGTATTCAAACGTAGATTGGCAGAATAAGATACACCAAATACTGTTTGGATAAATTATAAAAAGTGTATTTTTAAGCTATTTTTTAATACGATTCTATTATTTTTACAACGCAATTTACTATAGTATTATAACCCTTTAATTTTTGTTTTATTTATATGGCAATATCTATTTTTTTTGTTTCCCATTGGTATTTATCATTGTTTGCACAAACATTTTTCTTGCATAGGTATGCTTCGCATCAGATGTTTACCATGAATAAGTTTTGGGAAAAAGTTTTTTATGTAATGACTTGGTTGTTCCAAGGTTCTTCGTTTCTTAGTCCTTATGTTTATGGCATTTTGCACCGCCTACACCATGCGTATGCTGATACTGAAAAAGACCCACATTCGCCCAAATACTCCGAAAATCTATTTGTGATGATGTGGAAAACTAAAAATATTTACAACGGCATTCTAAAAGGCAAAGAGCAAATCGAAGAAAAGTTCAAACGCAATATCCCTCACTGGAGTTTTATGGAAAAATTGGGGGACAATTGGCTTTCGCGTATTGGTTGGGGGGTAGGATATATCATTTTTTATGCTTTCTTTGCTACCGAATGGTGGATGTATCTGTTGTTACCTATTCACTTTGTCATGGGACCCGTGCATGGTGCTATTATCAATTGGTTTGCTCACAAATTTGGTTATACCAATTTTGAACTTAAAGACACTGCAAAAAATTTCTTACCGTTTGATTTTTTGATGTTTGGAGAAAGCTATCACAACAATCATCATAAATTTGGTGGAAGGGCTAATTTTGGTATTAAGTGGCATGAATTTGACCCAGCCTATCCAATTATCTGGATTTTGAATAAGATTAGAGTGATTCGTTTGAAAAAGAACAATGACGCTAACTATATGTAACCAATAATTCAGAAAGGCTAATTTATATGATTCCCTTTATTAATTTTTCAGATTGATAAAGGGAAATTTTTTACTCCAAATAGAAAAATATGAAAATCAAAGAAATCTTTATCAAAAGTATTGTTATTATTTTTTTGGGTTGGTTTATTATCTCTTTAGATGAGTATTTTTTCCCAAAATCTATTTACGCAGAAATCCTCATTCCCTTGGTGGCTTTTCTGAAAATTATATTCTTTGTTTATCAGTCATATAATATTGTTATTCAAGTAATTGAACACAATGTTTCCTACCATAGATTTCTCATCATTACTACTTTCAATATTTTTTTTATTATCTGTTCGTTTGCGGTTGATTATGCTTCTATGTATCATATCAACCAAAATAGCTTTGAAGGCATTAGCCCTGATTTTTCCTTGGGCGAGATAGCATTTGAGTCTTTTTATTTCAGTGTGCTTAATTATACTAATTTTGGTTATGGGGAAATTATTCCTAAGACGATTCCTTCTAAGTGCTTGGTAATGATGGAAGACTTGATTTCTTTTCTGACTATTTTATACATTTTGACTGATTTTGTAACGCTCAAACAATCTATTGAGGAATCTGCTTTTATGCGGAGAAAAAAGGAAAAACCTGCGATAAATGAGTAAAAACAAGCATAAGAATGCAAGCATATAAAATCTAAACCAATCAATATCAAGTATTTACATTGCATAAAAGCTATCAATTTTCCACTATCTTCATGGTTGCTATATCTACTAAAAATTGCTATTGTACTTATCTTAGGCATGACATACCAAACCTATAAGCAGTTCTGTTATGAGTTTGACAACTTATAGGTTTGATTTTTCCTAAAAAAGTGCTTTTCTTACCATTTCTGCGGAGATTTGAAAGCGAATTTTCGTATCCACGCGCTTTCCATTTTTCACCCCTGCCTTCCAGCCTCTCAATGCGGAACGCTCTGTAAATGCGCGAAAGAGTGCGCCATTAAAATCTTCATACGGCAGTTGTCCGCGCCCTTCTTGGAAAGCAATGAACCAGTTTTTCACCGATTCTTTGTCTTTGGGAACTGTGATTTTTATACCCTCTATCAAATTTACTTTTACCAAGTTACCATTTTTGTTTACCACCATTTCTAAAAGCATATCTCCTTGCAAATCAAGCGTTTTAAATGACTTCATATACTCTGGGAGGCTTACCAATTTAAATATCTCTGTGTAAAAATTTGCGCCGTCCCTTGGGGCTGGGTATTCATCTACTTCTGTGTAGGCATTGAGGTCTTCTACTTCCTCGTCCCAAGAACCAAATCTGGGTTTCTTACGCATATAGATATAGCCTATTCTGGGCTGGTCAATGACATAACTGGAAGATAGTTGGCTAAAATACTGTTTACGTTCCTGCACTATTTTACTATTCTCTCCCTCCTCTTTGATAAGGATGGCAATTGCTCTTTCATGTTCGCCTTTTTCATAATTGTAATATTCTTGCTTTGAAATAGGGCGATGGAACATAATTTTTTCATCATTCACGTTTTCTGTGGCTTCATCTAAATCTCTTTGCATGAAGGCGGCATAAAGAGGGCGGTACTCAAAAAAGTAAGTGGGGTATTGCGCTTGTAGTTCTTTCATTTTCTCTTGGAAATCTTGGGGAATATGCGTAGGAATCTCTTGTTTGATGTAAGTTTGACTATCGTTCTGAAAATCTTGCTTTTGGCAAGCGGTAATAAACAAACAAAGGGCAATCACGGGCAAGGCAAGCCAATATTTGCGCCTTGCTTGGGGTTTGGACTTTTCTTGGTAAATTTTCATAATTCTTTGTTTTAAAGGTTTAGATTGAGAAAAATGATGTAATAGTGAAAGTTTTGTGCCTTGCGTAGCCTGCGCCACCAATGCGTATGTGTAAGTGGTTTTGGTGGAAAGTTGCGCTGTAACTGCTTCATCAGCAAGGTATTCGTGAACCAAGCGCATGGATTTCTGGTAGAGGCGAATGATAGGATTGCACCAAAAAACGATATTCAACAACTCAAAAAATAGAATATCTAAGCTATGCTTTTGGGAGATATGTGTTAATTCATGTTTTTTAATTAGCTCGTTATCAGGAATTTGCTTAGACCAGAATAAGTAATTCAGGAAAGAAAACACGCCTTTATTGCCTTGATAGCTCACCAAATAATAATTGCTCTGCTTTGTTTTTTCGTTTTTGGAAATGAGAGAGTAAATGCACTTCAATCCTTTTAAGAAAAAGAAAAGTTGGTAGGCAACGCCCAGCAAATAGATAGCGAGCAGAATCTCCTGCCAATAAAATTTAAGTAGCTGAAAATAAGCAGTTTGTGAAGTTTTAATTGCCATAGTATTTTCTGTTTGCAAAACCGTCTTTGCTGGTTCAAGGTTTTGCAATACTGGTTCAATACTAAGCCTTGAACCTATTTCATTTACAAGTGTTACGCTTGCGTCAGTTACTGGTAGAAGCCAAAGACTTGTACCAGTGATACTTGTACCGAAAAAAGGGACAAGCAAGGAAAGCATTGCGGCGCAGAGCAAAAAGTACCTATTGAGGCGAAAGAAAGTTTCTTGCCTCAAAAATGCCCAATAGATTGCATAAAGCAAACATAGGCTAAGACTTGAAATGAGGAAGTAGGAAAGCATAAATCATTGATTTTTATTCTGTTCTATGATTTTCAAGATGTCGTTGAGTTCATCAGAATCTAACTTCTGGTTTTCCAAGAAAAAGGAAACCAATCGCTGTGCAGAGCCATCAAAATATTCTTCTAACATATTGCCAGTCAAATATTTGCTGTATTCTTCTTTGCTCACCAATGGGAAATATTCGTGCGTGTTGCCGTAGGTTTTATGCCCTACGTAGTCCTTGCTTTCCAAAATCCGCAAAAATGTAGAAATGGTGGTATAGTTGGGCTTTGGGTCTTCAAATTGTGCCAAGATGTCTTTCACAAATCCTCGCTCTATTTTCCAGAGAATTTGCATGACTTTTTCTTCTGCTTTGGTGAGTTCTTTCATCTGTAAACTAATTTTTTACAAATATAACTAAATTTTTACAATATCAACTAAAAATATAAAATTATTTTTAAGATTATAAAAATTTAACTATAAAATTAGTTATAAGATTTCCAAAAACCTATTTGTGCTTACAGATAGGTAATCAAATACGAACCCAGCTTTTACTGTACAATTATTAATCTTTTCACAATGAAGTTCTTATCTACTTGAAAATAAGCTAAATATAAGCCTGATGGGAGTGCGTCTGTGGAGAAGGAATAATGGTATTCCCCTTGTTGTTGATTTTCTTTTACTAAGGACAATACTTCTTTTCCCGCCAAATCGAAAATGGATAAACTTACTTCTGAGGGTTTGGATAGGCGGTAAGTAATGCTTGCTTCCTCATTTACAGGATTAGGGAAAATAGAAAAGTGGTCAAAAGTAAAATTGTCTTGTAGGTCTGCATTGATGGTAGGTAGTTGAAGTTGTGCAATGTGATTCACTGTAATCGTTCCCGCAGTTGTGTTACCTCCCCCCACAAAAACAGTAGCAATATTGATGGCAAGTGCGTTGATACCACCATTCGTACCTACGCTGGTCATAGCCCCAAGCGCACCCCATGAGTTTCCATTCCAGATAGCAATGTTATTGACAATGTTGCCATTAGCAAGCGTAAATGAGCCTCCCGCAATGATATTACCTACGTTAGTCGTTGCAAGTGCATTGACGGTGGCACTGACACCTGTTCCCAAGGAATTCCATACTGTACCATTCCATCTTGCAATTCGATTGGCTTGCATACCTCCTGCCTGCGTAAAAGACCCGCCAGCAATGACATCACCCAAAGGAGTAATGGCAAGTGCATTTACAAAACCATCTGTGCCGCTTCCTAATGCTGACCAGCCAGAGGTTGTATTCCATCTTGCCACACAAACAGCATTGATACCTCCTGCGGTAGTAAAGTTTCCACCTGCATATAGATTTCCAGATTTATTATCAAAAGCCAATGCTCTGATTTCATTATTTGTACCAGTCCCCAAGCTATTCCAAGTCATTCCATTCCAACGGGCGATATTGTTTGCGCTTTGGCTACCCGCACTTGTAAAAGCACCGCCTACAAAAATATCATTTCCATTGATGGCGATTGCTCGTAATGGACCTTCTACGCCACTGCCCAATGCCTGCCACTGCGAGCCATTCCAGATAGCGATATTATTTGCACTTTGACTACCCGCATTAGCGAATGCTCCCCCAACAATAACCTCATTTCCGCGCAAAGCAATCGCACTAACCGTACCGCTAACGCCCGCCCCCAGCGCAGACCAGCCTGTGGAAGGATTCCAAACAGCAATATTATTGGCGGCAATGTTGCCCGCATTGGTAAAAGTCCCACCGACATACACATTGCCGTTGGTATCAGTAGCTACTGCGCGCACTGTTCCATTCACCCCATTGTTCATGGCAGACCACGTGCCAATGCCATTGATGACATTCCCAACAGGTGGGGGAGTGGTACTTGTAAATCGGTAAATTCTACCAGTATCTCTGCCTATGAAATAAAGTTCTCCTCTCTCATCTTCGCCAAAACTGGAAACATTAAGCACGTTATTCCCATCCATGGCAGTAAAAAGAAGTTGGTTAATCGCATTTGTCCCATTATAAGTCAATGCAGAAACAGTTCCCCTGACATAATCGGCATAGACATAACGTCCTTCTAATGAGGGGATTTCTGTGCCTCTATATACAAATCCTCCTGTGATAGACGCACCTCCAACGCTACTGTACTCGAAAATAGGCGGCGTTGCTACTGGATTGGAGGGAGTGGGGTCAGCATTGTTATAAACACTACTCGCCTCAAATTTTCTCCACCCATAATTTCCACCACGTGTAACAATATTGATTTCTTCCCATCTTCCTTGCCCTACATCTCCACCCCACATTTGTCGCGTAACCCTATCAAAGCTAAATTTCCACATATTCCGAATACCCCAAGCATAAATCTCAGGCGCACCTCCTCCGTTTGCAAAAGGATTATCCGCAGGAATGCGATAATTGCGCTGATTGTCATTAGGGAAATCATCTCCATCGACATTGATTCGCAAGATTTTTCCAAAAAAGTTATTGCGATTTTGAGCATTATTTTGTGGGTCTCCACCGCCACCCCCATCACCAATCGACAAGTACAACAAGCCATCACTCCCAAATGCAATCTTACCTCCGTTGTGATTAGTATTTGCCTGATTCTTATCAAAGACTAAAAGACGCTGTTCGCTATCAGCCAGTGCTTGATTAGGATTATTAGGACTGACTCTGTAACGAGCCAAAACCATGCGTGTTGTGGCTGTTCCTCTGGTGGTGTAATAAAGAAAAAACTCTCCATTATTGCGGAAATTAGGGTGCAAAGCCATTCCAAGTAAGCCACGCTCCTCATTAGCGGCAAAAACTACCGTATTGGTAATGTCTAAAAAGGTCTGAGCTGTCTGTGTGTTAGGTTGATTTGGAAAAACAGAAATGATACCATTTTGGGAAACAACAAACATCCTATTTGTGCCATCATTGGAAGGCAACATCTCCAAAGGAAAAGGGAAAACCAAATTATTACCATAAGCGCGACTATAACCGATATTCTGAGCGTTACTAACTTCATACGAGCCTAAAAAGAGCAAAAGAAAGATAAAGATTAGTCTTTGAGTTTTCATAATTTGGATTGGATATAGATGGACTTGGATTGAAACGTATCAATTAGAAAACGCTAAAATCAATTGAATGTTTCGTTTTTTTGTGTTACTTTCTACAAAACGAATGTCCCTATTCACTCGTGCTATAAAAAGTTATAAAGCAAATGAAGTCCTGCGAAGGACTTAATATTGGTAGCAATCAATATTTTCATGACCTCTCAAACTCCGTTAGGAGTTTAATAATCAGTGAGTTGCTCATGGACTTAAAAACTTGATATTCTAAATCCCCTTTGGTAGCGCAAAATCTGTTTTCCCTTCTTCCTTCTGAATGGTGTGCAGGAGCAATTTGGAGTTTGCGTCAGAGATTTTTTCAAAAGAAAATACACTTTTGAATGAGTTGGATAGCTTCAAAACAGCAAGTAAATTGCTTGTCCAGTTAGACGGAGATACCTCTAAAATATCTGCCAATCTATCTCCTAATACAAAACGAGCGTAACTTGGAACAAAGCCTTGGAAGGTAAGTAGCGGATTTTGAGCCTCTTGTAGCGATTCTTCCAAAAAAGTAAGTAGTGAGCGTGTGAGGGCTATTCCCTCTGTTGATTTTACAAATTGCCTTTTTTGAATTGCTTGGTCGAGTTTGTAACAGTCCAATTCCTCCTCAGAGAGCAGGGCTTCTTCTACCCCCATCAAATAGCTAATCACTTTCCAAAGGTGTAAGTACGCTTTTGCCTCCTCCTTCGCAATACTTACCCCAATTTTCCTTAATCCTTGCAAAACCACAAAAGAGAAAGACAAATGCGTCATTGCCAAATCTTCCTGATTGACAGGCTCTCCTTCTATTTCTGTATTCCAATGCCCAGATTTTTTCACATAAAAGCGAATGGCGGCGTGCATAAGTCGTACTTTTTGAATACTTGTAAATCCATTTCCCTTGTCCTCAAAAGCATTCGCTCGACTCACATCAAAAATGTATTGCGCTGTTTCATATAACCTTTTTTTAGTCTGATTTTCTATGCGTTGGGAGGCATTTAGCACTTTTGCGCCCTTCGCATTGGCATAGCAGTAGGGCAGGGATAGAAAACTTAACATGAGGATTATATTTTCCGATTGCTTGTCAAAAAACTGACTGCCTTTTTTGAGCAAATTTAGGTCAGCCCAAGCAGGCAAAGTAGAAGTTTTGACAAAGTATTCTTGCACATTATCATTATATTGTGTATAGTCAAAAGCATGATTACGAGTGGTTTTCCTCAATTTTTCATTGAACGCATGAAATGAATTTTCTTGGAAAAGTTGGGTAATGACCCTATCAGCGAGCGGGTCAGTTTGCAGTCTTTGTTGGTCTAAAAAAGAAGTAGAGCAGTTTATCATGGATTGCTATTTTTTCTTTTCAACACACCTTGAAAGTTTTTTGTTTGGAGAAATATGGATTAAAAAACATAAAAAAGTGCCTCTACCATGATAGAAGCACTTGAGGAGGTAAATAGTAGATAATATTGTATTGTAGCTATTTTATCTCAATAGAGGAAATTAGTTAAAATAATAATCAGACTACTATTTTTTCAACAAATCTCTGATTTCTGCTAAGAGTTTTTCACTTGCTGTTGGTTCTGGTGGTGCAGGAGGAGGAGCGGCAGCCTCTTGTTTCTTCATCGCATTCATTCCTTTGACTACCAAGAACATGACAAAGGCTACAATGATAAAATTAATTACGGCTTGTAAAAACTTTCCATAATTAATGGCTACAGCAGGTTTGTCGCCTTCAGCAGGGGCAAGCTCAATAGCTAATTTTGTAAAATCCACATTGTCAATAAGTAATCCAATAGGAGGGGTAAAAATATCGTTTACAAAAGAACCCGATACTGCGGCAAAAGCTCCCCCAATTACCACACCTACTGCGAAATCAATCAGATTTCCTTTCATTGCAAACTCCTTGAATTCACTAATAAATCCCATAGTTTTTAAAATTTAGAGTAATTAAAATAGCAATAAAGTTGTAAAAGTCAAACTTTGAGTTTAGTTTATGTAACAAAATTAGGACTTACTTCGTAAAAAACAATTTTTTATGCAAAAAAATGTTAAATGATTGATGGGTTTTTCGCCATTTTTGCTAAAAACACAGAAGATGGCGAAAAAAAATATTTTCCGAACTTTGTTTTTTCGAACCGATTTTTCGGACACTTTGCAAAAGTAATAATTTTCTGAAAAAAGCAAATGCTAAGTAACTGTTTTTCCGAAAATAGTGTATATTGCATTAGGGAAGGGTGAAGGCAAAAGCAAAGAGGCAAAAGATGGCAAAAAATAGGTGTCCGAATTATCGAACCATTTGGCAAACACCTTAGTTACTATCTCTGATAACAAAGTAGGAGTAAGCACTGATACTAACAACTTGGCAGACTTCTACCAAGCTACCGTCCTCTCCGCTACGGATTACTACGCCTTCGGCATGAGCATGAAGGAGCGTAGCTGGCAAAGTGAAAGCTACAGGTATGGGTTTAATGGGAAGGAAAAGGATGGAGATATTGGAGAGGAAACAACTGACTTTGGAGCAAGGCTGATGAATAGCAAGATTGGTAGATGGTTTGCGGTTGACCCTCTGGCTGGGAAGTACCCAAGTTTGAGTCCGTATAATTTTGTGGCGAATAATCCGTTGAGATATGTAGACCCAGATGGAAAAGTGATTAGAATTGCAGATGGGGTGGATGAAGAAACTCGAAAAAAGATAGAAAACTATTTAACTATTTTGAGGGAAATTATCCCTGAAATATTTGAAGAATTAGATAAACCTGATGTTGATGTTGAGTTTTCAGTTGGGAATTTAAATCCTGCTGCAGCATACCAACCTGGTTATACAGGCTCTGTTACTAAAGGTGTTACCAATGTAAATTTTACAATTCAAAGAGGTTTAGAGGTTTTTGATATTGATACAGATGGAGATGATGGCACTACTCCAACAAAATATGGAGCAAGATTAATGAGTCAGAAAACTTATGAAGAGAAAGAGAAATTACGAGAGGAGTTAGGAATTGGAGAACTGACAGAATCACAGATGAGGAAGGAAATTTCATTAGAGGAGGCAAAAGGTTTGGTTTCAATTTCTGAAAATAAAATTAGGATAATCCTTGACCCTAAAACGTTTAATGAACTTGAAAAAAGGCAAACTGAAATAATTGGGCATG
>JALOMS010000077.1 GCA_025455345.1 Thermoflexibacter sp.
GTAATAAATACTTTTCTCATCAGTAGAAAAAACGGGGTTTCTATCTTCTCCTTGGAAGGCAGTTAGCATGGTATGTTTACCTGTATTTTTATCAAAAATCCATATATCTCTTGCAATCGCAGACAAATGATGCTTACGCCAAGGATTTTCCCCTCCCTTTTTGTCATGGTAAATCATAAATTGACCATTTTTGCTGACTTTTATATCTTCAGCAGGCACAGTCCATACTTGTTGTACTTTGCTTCCTGTTACTGCCACTTGATAAAGTTCAGGTTGGGAAGCCGTAGGGTATTGGCGATGACTTGCCGCATCCAATCTTTGTCCTCCTAAAATTACAAACTTGTCATCTGCACTAAAGGAATAGGGATATTCGGGATTGGAATAATAGGTAAGACGAGTAGGTTCGCCACCCAAGGCATCTACCACAAAAACGTCAAAATTTCCAAATCGGTCAGAGGCAAAAGCAATCTTTGTCCCATCATTACTCCAAACAGGCATGAAATCATGCGCTTCGTGGAAAGTCAAAGGCTGAGCCACTCCTCCCGTAGTAGGTATGAGGTATAAATCCCCCTTAAAAGTAAAAGCAATCTTTGTCCCATCAGGAGATATAGCCGCATACCTATACCAGTTTGGGTTCGATTGGGCAAATGATAAACTGCTCAAAATCACTATGAAAAGTGATAACATTAGTAGAATTTTTTTTTTCATAAGATTAAATTAATGTGATGAATTTGCGTATTTAAGCATAGTAAATGTAAATATATGATTAATAAATTTATAATAAAAAAAACCTTCATTATCTCTAATGAAGGTGGCTTTGACAGGTTTTGTAGAGTATTGGATTTCTATCTAATTTTTATAAAAAATCATAGGGTAAATACGTAATTTTTTATACTAAAATTGCTATCAGACCTACAATAAAACAATAAATAGCAAAATAGATAAGTTTTCCTTTTTTGACCAATTCAATCATCAATCTGCACGCTACTAATCCAGATAAAAAAGAGGCTAAAAATCCAATAATCAATACATTGATTGCCAAATCTTGGTGCGTAGTAGATTGCTTGAGATAGTCTTGCATCTCCAAAATAGTTGCCCCAATAATAGGTAATAATACCATAAGAAATGAAAATTTTGCCGCCTTACTACGGTCTGTTCCTATCAATATCGCAGTGCAGATAGTGGCTCCTGAGCGCGAAATTCCGGGAAGAATAGCTACTGCTTGAGCTATACCAATTACTAATGCTCTGCCAAAAGTTACCTCTCCGCCCTCCCTATTACGCAATAAATGAGTAAATAATAATAGAATGCCTGTTAAACAAAGCATAATACCAACCAAAGTTATATCTCCTTCAAAAAATTGCTCTACATCACTCTTAAAAAATAGCCCAATAATACCTACGGGTATCATAGAAATAATAATTTTTACCGCAAATTGAGTAGACTCATTCCACTCAAACTTAAATATATCCTTGATAATCAATAAAATATCCTTATAAAAAACAATAATAGTACTTAGGGTAGTAGCGGCGTGAACTACCACAGAAAAGAGCAAATTATTAGTAATCTTGATATTAAGTAGTGCTTTACCGATTTCCAAATGTCCACTACTACTCACAGGTAAAAACTCCGTAAGACCTTGTATAATGCCTAAAATAATAGAATCAATGATATTCATTAATAGTTAGTTAAATAGATTTTATAGTGGATAATCAATAGTTTTTTTTAATTAAAGTTATCCAATACGTTAGTTTTTGACAAATTTATGTTAAAATATTATTGGTTAGCATTTTCTTATGATTAAGAAATGATGAATTTTATTAGTTACTTAGAAAATCTTGTAAGGGTAGTCGTTCGTAAATCTCCAATTTACCACCTTCTGTACAGTTATAAATCTTTCTCTGAGAGGCTTCATAAACTTCTTTTGCCATTTGATAAGAAACTTCACTTTGGAATAAATCTGGTAGATGCCACTTTACGCCACCAGAAAAATAACGAGGGTCAAAATGATTGGGGTCAGTAGCTTCAGAAACTACTGCTTGGTTTGCATGTCCTTTGGTAACAAAGTTATGGTCACAGCCCACCAAGGCGATTTGGTCAAAACCTATATGATACGCCAACTGCATAGCTACAAAAGTTACAGTATAACCGCTATAAACACTGATAGAACAATCTCTTGCAAATGATTGCTGATAAGTTTCTTTGATGAAAGTAACATTGGGTCGTGATTTGACAAATTTTTGACCATAGCTTTCCAAAAATAAGGGTATATCTGTTTGGTTGTAAAAATCTTGGTTTTGTTCTAATACCAAATGATTTACGGCAGCAATAAAAGAAGGACGGAATTCTGTTTTTTCAAAAAGTAGGTTGATTTTGTTTAATCCAAAAGTATATACACCTGACTTCATTAATAAGTCGAAATCTACCTTAAGCAGACTGGGACCATTGCATAAAATCACGGCTTTTTTCCCTTTGTATTGGTTAATCATAGATTTTAATCTTGCCCTTGATCGCCAAGACTCAGGATTAAAATCCCAAAGAATACGGTTTTTGATGAGGCTTGCCGCCTTCATGTAGGGATTATTAGTAGCAGGCTGTTTGAGTATTGGTATTTCTTCTTGATTCATATATAATTGGACTAATTAAGTCTAATACGAGGGTCTGTAAGTGCGTAAATAATATCTACCACAATATTAATCAGAACAAAGATAATTGCTATAATTACTGTTGCTCCCATCACAATAGGAAAATCGCGATATTCTACGGCTTCGATAGTAACTGCACCTAATCCTTTCAGATTGAATAGATATTCTATAAAAAATGCACCAGTCATCAATGCGGCAAACCAACCTGAAACCGCAGTAATGACGGGATTCAGGGCATTGCGGAGCGCATGCTTTACTACTATCATCCATTTGGGTAAGCCTTTGGCGCGTGCTGTACGGATATAATCTTGGGATAGTACTTCTAACATCGCACTGCGTGTTAATTGGATAATGATAGCTAATGGTCTTAGTGCCAAAGTGATAGTAGGGAGAATAAGATACTTCAGTTTGAATACTCTTTCCCCATTGTCTTTTAATTCTAAAAAATGTCCTCTGATAGGCAATCCTGTCCAGTCTGCCCAATAATAGCCAAAAAGGATAGATATAAGAATAGCCATCACAAATGACGGTGTAGAAAAGCCTATAACAGAGGTAGTTACAATAAAGTTATCACTAAAAGTATTTTTGTTCAATGCGGCAACGAGTCCAAGAAAAACACCCAAAATAGTTGCTAAGCTAATGGCTGAAAAGGATAACCAAAGCGTACTTTCTAAATTATCCATCAATTGCTTGCCTACGGGTCTGCCCATGTAACGACATGATTTTCTGAGATATGGATATTTGAAAACCAATAAGGTATTGCCTAAATCAGCCTTGACTATATAAGCATATTTTCTTTCATTGGTGATAGTATCTTGGTGAAATGAAATAGGAGAGAAGTCATTGAGATAAAGCATGAATTGGAGTGGTAAGGGCTTATTAAATCCAAATTCTTCATTTAAAATTTCTATCTCTTGCTCATTAGGACGGTCGCCCGCACATACTTGTATAGGGTCGCCGGGGAGGGCATGAAAGATAAAAAAAACTACCATCATCACCCCTAAGATGACTACTAACCCATACAAAAACCGTTTAATGATAAATTTTATCATATTATTGAAATATTCAATCTGCGAATTTTCAAATTTTATGCAAAATAAAACAAATTTTTATAAGATTAAAATTCAAAATAGATAATTCAATAAATATGTTAGAGGCTTTTTTTGGCTTTTTCCCAATATTTATCCATTTCCTCTAAGGTCATCTCTTGTAATTGCTTTCCGTCTTTTTTACTTTCTGTTTCTAAGTAATTGAATCTTTTGATAAACTTGCGATTGGTTTTCTCCAAAGCAGTTTCTGGATTGATATTCATAAAACGAGCATAATTAATCAATGCAAATATCAAATCACCAAACTCTTCTTCTGCCCTTTCTCTGTCTATCTGCTCGTCGGGGAGATTCTGATAAGTCTCCTCGAACTCGCCTAATTCTTCTTCTACTTTTGCCCATACTTGTTGTCTGTTATCCCAGTCAAACCCTACTCCCCGAGCTTTTTCTTGGATACGCATAGCTTTGACCATAGCAGGCAAAGACTTGGGAACACCACCCAAAACAGTGTTTTCCATTGCTTTTCCATTTTTTTCTTGCAATTTAATTACTTCCCAGTTGCGTTTGACAGCTTCTTCATCTTCTGCTTTTACATTTCCATAAATGTGGGGATGCCGACGGATAAGCTTTTCTGCAAGTGTATGTATGACATCTGCTATATCAAATTCCTGATTTTCAGAGGCAATCTTTGCATAAAAAATAATGTGAAGAAGAATATCTCCTAATTCATTTTTGATTTCCGACCAATCTTCCCCCAATATAGCATCGGACAGCTCGTAAGTTTCTTCTATGGTCAAATGCCTCAAGGATTGGATAGTTTGTTTTCTATCCCATGGGCATTGCTCTCGTAATTCATTCATTATCTGCAAAATGCGTTGAAGGGCAAGGCTGTATTTTTCGTCTGTTGGGTTCATATTAGTAAAGTATTTGTAGAGAAAGCACAAAATTAGGTCAAAAACTTTTGATTTGGTTGAAAAATAAATGAAAAAGCCATTTTTTACAGACTTTAGACGTGCTTTGTCGTGCTATTGTAACCTATATTTGTTAATAATCCTGATTTAGAAATCTCAAACTTAAATAATCTCAAACTTGTTGTTGGTTTAGCAAGTCAAAGACCAAAAATGACGGAAAATATAGTTTACTCAAAATAGATAATAGTTTCTTTCATTTATTGATATTTCGGACAGCGTTAAGAGATTACCTATATATTAGCAATTAGTGTTTTATTTACTTGATAATCAATGATATGGAAACAGAAAATACAAAAGAAAATATACCTTTGCAAGATGGAGACAAACAGGAAGTTTTAGAAAAGGAAATATTAAAAACTCCTAAACAGTCATTTATTGTTAATAGTCGTTGGTATGATTTGAGCATACAAGTAATTGCTATTTTTTTAAGTATTACTCTATCTTTTGCAGTGAATCAATGCCAAGAAAATAGGAAAAATAAGGAATTAGAGGCATTTTATTTAAAACAAATACTTATTGATTTAGAAGAAGATACAAAGGAATTAGAAGAGGATATAGAGGCGTATCAGTATATGAATAAAGGATATATTTTTTTTCAAAATTATAATTGGGAGAAGAATACTTCCCCAGATAGTATCAAGTTTTATGCTCAGATATTTTTTATAGAAGCGGCTCCTAATATTAATAACTTAGGTTTTGAAACACTAAAAAGTACGGGAAAATTAGATATAATTTCAGATAAAAAAATTTTAACTCAATTGATAAAAATTTATCAAGAACAGCTACCTTCTCTAAATACAGCTATTGAATTATATTACCACTCCCATCGTAATACTATACTTCCTTATCTGATAGATAATCTTGAACTTAGTCCTGATTACCCAAATGGTAATTACATCAAACTACTAAAGAATAATAGTTTTAGGATGAGATTGGCAATGGGGATGGTTACAAATGAAATCTTACAACGTTACCAACGTACACTCCAAGAATATCTTATTTTGAAGGATATGGTGAAAAAAGAAATAAAAAAATCAAAGAAATCGTATTTCTAACAAAACAATTTCATAATTTTTACTTACAAAACCAAAAAATAATCTACCTTTTCCAAAGATAAAGGAAAAGGTAGATTTAATGAATATAAATACTTGATGGTGTGATTTATTCCTTGATAAATGGATAGTCAACTTGATAATACACGTCTGTATAGATTTCAGAGGGGTCTGGGTACGGAGATTTTTCAGCAAAGTCCACAGAATCAGCTACCTCAGCTTTTATTTCTTCATCTATTTTTTCTAAATCTTCTTCTGATGCAAAGCCTCTCGCCACAATCGTAGTTCTTACCTGCTCGATAGGGTCTTGTCTTTTGTATTCTTCTACTTCTTCTTTTGTACGGTATTTGGCAGGGTCAGACATGGAATGTCCTCTAAATCTATAAGTTCTAAACTCTAACAAGGTAGGACCATCACCGTTTCTTGCGCGCTCGGCGGCTTTGGCTACTGCTCTATGTACGGCTTCTACATTCATCGCATCTACAGGCTCTGAAGGCATATCATAAGACTCACCTAACTGATACAGCTCTACCACATTAGATGTTCTTTTGACAGATGTCCCCATCGCATAGCCATTATTTTCTATGACAAAAATTACTGGCAATCTCCATGTCATAGCCATATTGAGAGCTTCGTGGAATGCACCTTGTCTTACTGCTCCATCACCCATGTAGCAGATACACAAGTTCTTAGTTCCTTTATATTTCTCTGCAAAAGCAATACCCGCGCCCATAGGTATTTGCGCTCCTACTATGCCATGTCCACCTATAAAATTCACCGACTTGTCAAAAATATGCATAGAACCACCTTTCCCTTTGGTTGTGCCTGTGGCTTTGCCGTAAAGCTCTGCCATGACAGCACGTGCGCTTGTGCCTAAGGCTAAGGGATGTCCGTGGTCGCGATAAGCAGTTATCCATTTGTCATCTTTGGTCAATGCTGTAACTGCACCTGAAGCGCAAGCCTCCTGCCCAATGTACAAGTGGCAAAAACCTCTAATTTTTTGTTGTCCATAGAGTTGCCCTGCCTTTTCCTCAAACCTACGCATGAGCAACATACTTTTGAACCAATACATATATGTTTCTTTGGAAAACTCTGAATCACTTTCCACAGCTAATTCTGCGGTTATACTATTTGTTGTTACTTCCATAGTTATCTGATATTAAGTAAGTTATAACTTTTACTATTTGCTACTTCAAATATAATGTAAAATTGAAAACTTTTTGCTGAAAAACCAACAGCCAATCTTGAATTATTTATATCTCGGAATTTTGATTTTCTCATAAATAATAGACGCACTTGGGAAAATCCCCTTGATTTTATAATAAGTTTCGTAGGCTTTGGGTTTGTCCAAATAATTGCCTAACTTGACCTTGAAATTCGGTTGTACATATTCTAATTCAGGTCTTTCATCAAATACCAACCTTGCATTATTCAACTCTGCCATTGCCTTCTCGGCTTCTTTGCGCTCCAATCCAGAATAGATTTGTATTCGATATCCTTTGATAGTGAATGACTTATTACTTTCTGCTATTTCACTCATCAATGTATCTAAAGTTACATTCATGCTTCCCAAGGGAGTTTGAAGGGAAGTAGGAGGTTTAATAGAAGTTTCTTGCATCGTTGAGTTTTTTACAGGAACATCGTCGGGATTAAATTTTACCCTAAAATTACTAACATCATCATTAAAATTAGTGTTTTGGGTAGAAGACGTAACCGTAGTAGGAGATTTGCAACCCATCAAAATACTGATTGCAATAATAAAAATATACACTTGCGCTTGTTTCATAATTTTATCCTGTTTATCTTTCAAAATAACATCATTCTATTGAAAAATCAAAATGTCGACATCTTATATTACTGCCATAGGTGTAGCTAATCCTCCCACCAGAGTCGCCCAACCGCAAATAGCAAGCTTTATGGCGCAGGCACTCCAGCTAAGTCCGATAGAGGAAAGAAAGTTAAAAATGTTTTATAAATCTACTGCCATTGCGTATCGTCATTCGGTCATAGAAGATTATGGAAAATTAGACAATTTTGATTTTTTTCCTAATACGCCTACTTTAGAGCCATTCCCGACTACTGCCAAGCGCATGGAACTCTATGAGAAATATGCTACTGACTTATGTATAGAAGCTGTTAATCAGTGCTTTGATGACCAAAATATGCTTTATCAAGTTACGCATTTGATTACGGTAAGTTGCACAGGGATGTTTGCGCCTGGGATAGATATAGAACTGATAGAACGGCTCAAGTTGTCCTCCTATACCCAAAGGATTTGCATCAATTTTATGGGTTGTTATGCCGCATTTAACGCCTTAAAGGTGGCAGATGCGATATGCAAAGCAGACCAACAAGCCAATGTGCTTATTGTCAATGTAGAACTATGCACCTTGCATTTTCAAAAAGAAAATACAGAAAATCACATACTTGCCAATGCCATTTTTGCTGATGGGGCGGCAGCTATGCTTGTTCAGTCAAAAGCATCTCAAAAAAAGGCAATTAGTTTAGAAGGATTTTACTGTGATTTGGCTTTTGAGGGTAGGGAAGATATGGCTTGGTTTGTAAGAGATTGGGGGTTTGAGATGCAACTTTCCTCGTATGTGCCGAGCTTGTTGGAGAGTAAAATGAAAGACCTCATTGTCAATTTATTACAAAAGTTCTCGCTGACTTTAGAACAGATAGATACGATGGCTATACACCCTGGGGGAAAAAAAATCTTAGAAACGGCTGAAAAAGTCTTGAATATTAGCGCGGAAAAAAACAAATACTCATACCAAGTGCTGAAAAACTATGGCAATATGTCTTCTGTTACCGTTGTTTTTGTATTAAAAAATATTTTAGAAAATTTTGACTTTACAAAAGATAAAGCCAATATTCTCAGCATGGCTTTTGGACCTGGACTGACTATAGAGTCTGCTCTTTTGCAGATTCATCAATAAGCAAATATTCATATTCAAAATATAAATAGTATGTTCAAACAACGTTCTTCGCAACCCGAACTCATGGACGACTTAGCATTAGAAGGGACGGCTTTGCGGAAAAATTTAGATGAATTAGAATTGATTAATAAGTATTTAGGTGGTAACGAAGTGGTGATTGGGGCATTAGAAAATCTCTACCGCCAAGGGTTGATTACTCAAGACAAGGAAATTAGTATTGCGGATTTGGGCTGTGGTGGGGGAGATACCCTAAGGGCAATTGCTCGCTGGGCTAAGCGTAAAAAACTGAATATCAAGCTAATTGGTATAGATGCCAACCCTTTTATGCTGGACTATGCCCAAGAAAAAGCTACTCAATATCAAGCTGTTATAGAGCTAAAGCAAATAAATATTTTTTCACAATCTTTTGACAATCAGCAATATGATATTATTATTTGTAGTTTGTTTTGTCATCATTTTTCTAATGAAGAGCTAATCAACTTATTTAGTAAGATAAAAAAACAAATTCGTATTGCATTTATTGTCAATGACTTACATAGGCATTGGTTTGCTTATTATAGCATCAAATACATTACTAAGCTATTCAATGGCTCTTATTTGGTACAAAACGATGCTCCTCTTTCTGTATTAAGGGCTTTCAAGAAAAATGAATTAGATTTATTATTACAAAAATCAGGTATTCAAAAGTATAGCCTATTGTGGAAGTGGGCGTTTCGTTATCAAATCATTGCCTATTGTTAAAAAAATGAGCAAATTAGTACCTTAGATTGATGACGATATTCTTGTATTTGTCTATGATAATAGTGCTGTTTTTGCCTATGACAGTAGTAGATTCCATTTCTTCGATGATAGCTGGACCTTCTAATTGTTCATGAGGATTGAGCAAATAGCGCGCATATACAGGGCAGTTTATGGCATCTTTTTCATTGGGCAAGTACACCTTGCGATAACCCTTGAGAGCCTTCTCTCCCTGCTCACTTACTATTTGTTGGGGCTGTATTTGAGGGGCTTTCCCACTAATGACTACGCGCCAAGTTACAGTTTCCATACCAATATCATCTATCGTTCTCCCATAGCGTTGGGTGTATTCCTCTTTAAAGTTTTGTTGTATTTCCTTAATACTCATATTGCTAAGAGAATCATTAGGAATATTTACTGTAATTTCGTGTCCCTGTCCAGTATATCTCATGTCTGCTACTCTCTTAATAATCGCCTCTGATTTTGGGATACCTGCCCTCTCCAAAAATAGGAAACCTTCTTGTTCCATTTCCGTTAAAAAACGATTTACTCTGTCCCAATCCATACTCAATAAAGGGCAGACAAAACTGCGAATCTGTTCGCTTGCTACTGGAGAAACCAAAAAACCCAAAGCAGAAGTAACACCAGCACCCACAGGAATAATAAGTTGGGGAGCATTCAACAAGCGAGCTACTTGGAAAGCATGAACGGGACCAGCCCCACCAAAAGCAAGCATACTGTACCCTCTTGGGTCTCTTCCTTTTTCTAAGATATGCACTCTGGCAGCATTTGCCATATTCTCATTGACAATGCGATGAATCCCTATTGCGGCTTCTTCTATGCTAATTCCCAAAGGATTAGCAATGTATTCTTCTATTGCTTTTCTTGCTTTTTCTCGATTGAGTTGCATAGTTCCCCCCAAAAAATAGTTTTCGTTGAGATACCCCAATACCAAATCAGCATCAGTAACTGTGGGGAGTTTTCCGCCTCTGTCATAGCAAGCGGGACCAGGCTCCGAAGCGGCACTTTCAGGTCCTACTTTGAGTAAGCCCAAGCTATCTATATGGGCAATACTTCCCCCACCTGCCCCTATTTCTATCATATCTATCACAGGAATACGCACAGGCAGACCGCTTCCCTTTTTAAAACGCCTTACCCGCGCCGCCTCAAATTGGTTGGTGATTTCAGGTTGAGAATGGTGGATTAAGGAGGCTTTAGCAGTAGTTCCGCCCATGTCAAAAGTAAGCAAGTCGGGCATGTCCATCAGCTTTCCAAAGAAAACCCCAGCCATACTTCCGCCAGCAGGACCAGATTCTAAAAGTTGAATGGGTATTTGTCTTGCGCCATCTACGGTGGTAAGCCTACCACTGGATATCATAATATGAATAATTCCGTCAAAACCTATGGCTTGGAGTCGTGAACGCAAATTGAGTAGGTAATGGTCGGTAATGGGTTGTACATAAGCATTCATTGCCGTAGCAGAAGTCCGTTCATATTCTCTAATCTCAGGCATAACTTCGCAAGAAAGGCTAAAGTAAATATGAGGGAAATTTTTTTTGATATAATCTCCTACGATTTGTTCATGCAAAGGATTTGCAAAAGAATGAAGGAAGCAAACCGCAATAGATTTTACGCCTTTTGCGACTAAGGTTTGTACTTGTTTGCTCATCTCATCGAGGTCGATAGGCGCAAGAATCTCGCCTTTGTGATTCATACGCTCGCTGATGCCTAAGCGGAAGTTTCTTGGGATAAGAGGCTCTGGTACAGACAAAAATATGTCATAAATATCGTATCGTAGCTCTCTGCCTATCTCCAATACATCTTCGAAGCCCTTAGTAGTTAATAGACCTATTCTGTCCCCTCTGCGCTCTATAACCGCATTAGTAACTAAAGTAGTACCATGAATGACTGTATTAACTTGTTTGGCACTTATATTAGTTCGTGCCAATAATTCTTTAGTACCATTAATAATGCCATTAGAAGGGTCATCATAAGTAGTAAGCGTTTTTCCAAAATATAATTTACCTGTCTTTTCTTCTAAAAGAACCAAATCAGTAAATGTACCTCCGATGTCTATACCAAGTTTGTACATAAGCGTTGTAGGTTTTATACATCGCAAGTTATAAAAAATGATTAAGTTATTTAACTATAATCTTTTATTTTAAAATCCTTTGTTGATGAATATACCCAGATTAGTAGTATTGTTGAACTCCTTACCTACTTGACTCAGATTTGCGCCTATGCCAAACTGAAACCAATCCTTATAATTTAGCCCCACTCTAAACTGCTGATAACTAAATACATGACCTTCATTTGCAAATAAGGGTTCCCAGAGAAATTGGTTGTACAATTTCCAATTTTCAGAAATCTTAGGGGTATAAAATAAAAGAATGAAGACGCTGTACCCTGCTTTGTCTATATCAGGCAAATAGGAGAGGGCGGGGAGTACATTTAAAAAAAGGTCATGTCTTTGGATTTGGTAAGAAAATGAAATGCGTGGGGCAAACTGTCCACCTGCCAAAATCCCACCCGCAGAAATCCCCACATTAGTATTAATATGATACGTACCGACTTGATAAATAGAATAAACACTATTTATAATCTAAAGAGTAATAAGTAAAATTAAACAAACTCAATTTCTTTTTTTTGTCTAAGTCTTTATTCCAAAAAAATTGATAATCTGCCGACCTATTCCCTACCAAAAGTTGGGTACTAACTTGAGCAAATAAATTAGTATGAGAAAGCAGATTTAACAAAAGCAAAAGCAATACTTTTTTCATATAGATTTTGGGAAGATTGCGATAATAATTTAAACTTTGTCAAATATTTTGATAATCTGAATATCTACTTATTTACCATAAAATACAAAACTTGTGTTTGATAATTAAAGTTTTGTACCCCATTCCCATAATCCAAAAAGTATCTTTTTATCTACGGGAGTACCTGACTGTTTCATACACAAGACGATTTGACCTCTATGATGGCTTTCATGAGAAATCAAATATCCTAAAAAAGCCGTAGGGTGTGGTTTAAAACCTTTTAATTTACCTTCTGAAAGAGCCTTTGCCAGAAGTTGATGGATAGCCTTCCCACTTTTACCCAATTGTGTTATAAGCAAGGTTTTTGTAATATTTTCTTTTTCTATTTTCTCTACATCACTTAAGAGTTCAGGCATAGCTTCTTTAATCCACATCAGTCTAACATTATGGATATGAGCAAATTGCTCACCAACATTTCTCCCTTTTGATGTAGCAATAGCCTTTAAATCTTCTTCCTTTATTGCATTTAAGAGATAAATATCTATTTGATTATTGATTTCCCATGTTTCTATCAACTGTTCCATCTTGGTTTAAGTTTATAAATTTTTACCTTTATCTTCTAATGCCTAATTTGTCTAAGGCATCTTGAAATTTTTTACTATTCTTCTTATGCTCATCATAAGTAACAGCAAAAGCATGATAACCAGAGAGGTCTTCTTTTGCACAGAAAAACATATATTCATGTTTTTCATAATCCAACACCGCTTCCAAATAACTAATCGAAGGCAGATAAATGGGACCAGGCGGCAAACCCGAATATTTGTATGTATTGTATGGAGAATCAAATTCTAAATCTTTATAAAGCACACGCTGTTTGCTAAAGTCGCCGATTGCATAAACTACGGTTGGGTCTGCCCTCAATAGCTCATTTTGGTTGAGTCTATTCATATAAACACCAGCTACTTTTTTAGCTTCATCTTTCTTTTTGGTTTCTGACTCGACGATA
>JALOMS010000639.1 GCA_025455345.1 Thermoflexibacter sp.
GCGGGTATTTTTTCTAATACTATTCCAAAACAACCTATTTCCTCCAACAAAAGTGCGTCTTCTATAAGTTTTTGAGCTTCTGCCTCTTCTTTGGCTCGTACAGAATAAGTCCCAAATTTGAAGATGGATTGGGGGGTAAGCCCTAAATGCCCCATCACGGGAATACCCGCGCTCAAGACCCTACTGACAGAGTCTTTTATTTCTGCTCCACCTTCCATCTTTACAGAGTGCGCGCCAGCTTCTTTCATAATTCTAATAGCTGATTGCAGGGCTTTTTTAGAATTGCCTTGATACGTCCCAAACGGCAAATCCACTACTACAAAAGCTCGACGGACTGCTTTGATGACTGAGGTAGCATGATAAATCATCTGCTCCAAACTCATTGGTAGCGTGGTTTCATTGCCCGCCATGACATTGGAGGCAGAGTCCCCCACCAAAATAACATCTATGCCCGAAGAATCCACAATCCGTGCCATAGAATAATCATAAGCAGTCAGCATGGCTATTTTCTCACCTCTCAACTTCATTTCTTGGAGTTGGTGGGTAGTAACTTTTTTGATATTTGAACTTTGATGAATCGACATAAGTAGTAAAAGTATGAAGAATAGCAGTGTGTAAATTTTAGCGTAAAAATCTTTAAAAAAATCTTATAATGATGTGGCAAAAGTAAAGATAATTAGAAATTTTAAGTAATCGTCATAGAAGTTTTCCCGATGAATTGTTTTTGGAGTAAAAAGGGTTATTTTTAACTACTTAGTAGGCTTTATCAATTAGTTCACCTGTTCTTCGTAGATTTCAGCGTAAGCGTATCTACGCAGTTCTATCTACAAATCTCTGATTTGCAGGATAGGTGCGTAAGCAAAAAAGCATTTTTATTTGTAGAAATCTCTTTATTTTGCAGGTAAAAAATATGACATAGTTTTATTGGAAGTGCGGTTTCTTTGAAATTAGTTTCTTGACTTTCAGCTTTTTATGTAAGTCTTAGACTTGCTAAATAAATTGCTGAGAGTCGCTGGGCGGCACTCCGCTATGCTAAACTCTCAGCAAAACGGAATTCTACTAATTTGATACAAATTTACTAATTGTCCAATATAAATGAGTTTTTGCTCTAATTCTTTCACCTTTTGTTTTTTGAACTCTTCGCTGAAATGGTGATGCTACGGCGCACCGTTTTTGTAATTTTTTTGATTTGGCATTACTGTCTTACCATCTTAGAAAAATTATATTTTAACAAATTTTAAACTGACATTTTAGGTCAACTTATTTCAGGACAGGACAAACCTTGAACCTTGAACCTTAAACATTTAAACCTTAAACATTCATTCCTCATTCAAAAAAATTGTACCCTTTGATAGGTTAAAAGTTTGCTCTAAGCGTAGCTACCAAATTTCTTCCCGCGCTACTGATACCTGATGAAAATACGCGATAATGCCTATCTGTGATATTTTCCAAGGCTAACTGAGCTTGGAGAAAAGATGTCAGTTGATACGATGTTCTTAGATTTAAGGTAGTCCACGAAGGCATACCATCAGGGGTTGCATACTGGAGATTGTCCTCACCAGAAGGGCTATAATCTTTTAATCGCTTCCAACCTTGGTAATTTACAAAGAATTCTGCTTGAAATTTTTTAAAATTTGCCTTCAGAGAAGTTTGTCCATAAATAGGTGGAATATGGTCAAGAGGTACACCATCTGTGATTACCCAACCTTTGGTATAAGTAAGGCTACTCCTAAATTGTAAAAAATCAGTAAATTGGGCTTTTATATTTGCTTGGAAACCATAAATTTCTGCCTTAAAAGCATTGACATTTGCTTGTACTCGACTTTTTAGTCCATCATAGAGAATAGAGTCTTGTCCATTGAACTTGGCAGGGCGAACTACAATGGCATTCTCGAAAATGGTATAAAATCCCGTCATTTCTACCAATACCTTATCAGAGAAGTTCTTAGATAATCCTATCTCAAAGTTATAAGTATATTCTGGTTTGAGTGTTGGATTAGGAACTATCACATTTCCTCGCTGTGAATCAAAGACTTTGCCTAAGTCGTCAATATTAGGAGTGCGGAATCCTGAAGATGCCAGCGCATTGAATCGCCAAGAACGATTCGGCATGATGACTAAACCAAGATTGTAGTTCAGCGCGCTATTATTCAAGTCAGTATTGGTAAATGGAAAAGGGAAGATAGATTTCTCTATGAAAGTTGCTTGCTGACTAACATTGCTATATCGCAAACCTTGTGAAAATACTATTTTCTGATAATCCGATTTCTTACTTAATTCCCAATTATGTGTAAGATACGCCGCAAGTGTTCTCATTTCGCTTCCGCCGTCAGGATAACGTGTGCTTGCTATTTTCCTTATATTAGTCTTAATATCAATCTCATACGCCAAAGAAGCCACGTGATTATACGCAAATTCTACACCGTATCTTAGCTCATGGTCTTTGGCTAAAGTTTTGCTCAAATCTGCATTCAGAGAATAGACATTTACTGTTTCTTCTCTGTGCGTCCGCCCTACCCTTCCAAACCTACGTGTAATGCGGTCTTCTCCAATATTCTGATAGGCAAGTACGATATTTGCATAATCATACAATCCCTTATTGGCTTTAAGATTAGCTTTCAAGGAAAGCATCAAACGCTCTTGCGGTCCATAATCCCATACCGCCCATACGGGATTGCCTCTATTGTCTATTTCCGAATATCGGTCGTAACGAGGCACATTATTGGTATTAGAATATTGGAAATTAAGAGTAAATACTTGATTATTATTAGGTTTGAACATTATTTTTTGTAAAATATCATATTGGGTATAGCCTGTCCAAGTTTGTAGATTTACATTTGTATTAGGGATTACAACATCTGTCCCATTTACAATATCTTGGGTAACTCTGCGTAGCCAACTATTTTCATACCCTGATTTTCTATTAGTCCCAGCCCTCAAATCGCCAAATTCCTTATAGGTTACATTGGTCAAAAAGCCCCATTTTTTTCCTCCCATGCTAAAGTTAAAATTACCTGTACGCTCTTGATTAGCAGAAGAGTAGCGCGTAAAAGCCCCAGCACTTATGGCTGTTTTCTCATTGGTAGCAAGCACTGGGTTTTTAGTAAAGAAGTGCATTACCCCTCCCAAAGCATCACTTCCATAAACCACAGAACCAGAGCCAAATACAACCTCTACTCTATCCAGAATATTGGGGTCTATGGTAATTACATTCTGCAAATGCCCTCCTCTATAAAGGGCATTATTCATTCTTACCCCA
>JALOMS010000640.1 GCA_025455345.1 Thermoflexibacter sp.
TCCCATGCTTGGTTTGCTGTCTATCACCCTACTGATGGTTGGGTGGATTTTGACCCAACAAATAATCAATTGGTTAATAATCAATATATTACTATTGCTCAAGGAAGAGATTACTCAGATATACCACCTATCAAAGGAGTTATCGTGAGTAGTGGCGCACAATCATTAAAAGTATCAGTAGATGTGGAGAGATTAAAATAGTATTTGAGAAAACTAAGATAATAAAACTTATGCCATATTCATCTATTAAAAAAAAGACAGATTTTAATCAAATTATTTATCTTCGAGCGAAACTCCAAAACCGTATTTGCTCTTTTTTTGAGTCATCTCTTACTCATGTTTATCTAATTATTACAAATATCTTATTGCTTTTTGCCTCCTGCCAAGATGCCGAAAGTGTAAAATTACAAGTCTATATCTCAGAAGGGCAACGCTTATATGAGCAAAAATGTGCTAACTGCCACCAAAAAGATGGTACAGGCTTGCGAAAACTTATCCCTCCTTTGGCACAGGCAGATTACTTAATCAAAAACAAAGACCAATTGGCTTGCATAGTCAAGTATGGAATCAGTGGAGAAATCACAGTCAATAATCAAAATTATAATCTATCCATGCCGTCTAATGAAGGTCTTTCCGACCGACACATTGCCCAAATTCTTACCTATATCAATACCAAATGGGCTGGAGCGCAGGTAAGAACCTCCGACGAGCAGGTAAAAGAAAGGCTAAAGCAGTGTAAATAACTATTTGTATAAATTAGATTTAAAAAAGAAAACTAATTTTCTTTTTTGCTTGTTTTTCTTATAAAGATTTATTACTTTAGCAAGAAAATAATGGACTTTACCAATAAAGATTAATTACAACGCACTACTAATAAAACAGAAAGGAGGAGAGTATGAAAAATAGAGAAAAAAGTTTCGCTATGATTGTACCAACAATACTATTCTTATTCCTTTACTTGGCTTTAAGTCTTACGTTTGATTTGCTCACACATCGCAATCATATTCCCATCAAAGAAAAAATCATCTCTTGGCAGAAAGAACTCAATGAAGAAGAATTAGTAGATTCTATGCATTATTTTGTTCCTTCCCAATCTGTAGAGTTCATAGAGCCTTTAGATTCCGCAGAAATGGTAATTAAAGACTGAAAAAAGATAAAGTTGGAGATATTCTCATTCCAAATAGTAGCTTTATGAGTATTTATATAGTATTGTTATTTATCTTCTGTATTTATGTCATTGTGAATTTTATTATTTTTAAAATTCAAGAGCGATTTCTATTCAAACCTGAAAAATTGCCTCATGATTTTGAATATAAATATTCCTTCCCTTTTGAAGAATTATTTTTTCATATTAAAAAAGGAGTAAAAATCAATGCCTTACGTTTCTTTGCAGAGAATACTAAGGGAGTAGTGCTTTATTTTCATGGCAATAGCCGCAGTATCAAGGGCTGGGGCAAGTTCTCTACTGATTTTACCAAACACGGCTTTGATGTGGTTATGGTAGATTATCGCGGTTTTGGCAAGAGTACAGGTAGGCGTTCCGAACACGGCATGAAAAGTGATTTTCAGAAGATTTACAGAAAATTGACAAAGATGTACCCTGAAAATCAGATTGTAGTATATGGTCGTTCTTTGGGGTCGGGCTTTGCTACCAAGATAGCCTCTAAGAACAATCCTGCCATGCTTATTTTAGAATCTCCCTATTATAGTTTAGCAAGATTGACAAAGAGGATTTTACCTATTTTACCTATAGACTTGATTTTGCGGTTTAGGTTACGAACTTACCTTTGGATGCGTTTTGTAAAATGTCCTATTCGCATTATTCATGGTACCAAAGACCGCTTGATAGCTCCCAAAGCAAGCAGGGATTTGGCTAATATCAAACCCGAACAGACAATGGTATATCTCATCAATGAAGGAGGGCATAACAACCTGCAAAAGTTCGCAGAATACCATGAAACACTGGAAATTATTATGAAAGAGGCAGAAGAATTTGTCAAAAAGCCTCCAGTGATTATTCCACAAGAAGTACCTAATGAAGGCTTTCTGAGCCAGTTATTTATGAATCAGTTAGGCAAAAAACCGATTTAGTGAGCTTTTCTGAAGCGCGCCGCTACCATCATCTCTTTTCCTTTATATTCATAGAAACCCTTGCCTGTTTTTGCACCAAGATGACCTGCATTGACCATATTTACCAAAAGAGGGCAAGGAGCGTATTTAGAATTTCCAAATCCTTGATATAGCACCTCTAAGATAAACTTACAAACATCTAAGCCAATAAAATCCGCCAAATGCAAAGGACCCATAGGGTGTGCCATACCGAGCTTCATAACGGCATCTATCTCTTCGACTCCCGCTACTCCTTCATAAAGCGCATAGATTGCTTCATTTATCATAGGCATAAGAATACGGTTGGAAATAAATCCCGGATAGTCATTGACCTCTACGGGGGTTTTATCTATCTTTTCGGTAAGACTCATTATGACGCTTGTAGTTTCATCAGAAGTAGCATACCCTCTAATGACCTCGACGAGCTTCATCACAGGCACGGGATTCATAAAGTGCATACCTATTACTTTTTCTGGTCTTTGCGTAACACTTGCGATTTGGGTAATAGAAATGGAAGAAGTATTGGTAGCTAAGATAGTATCTGCCTGACAAAACTCGTCCAAATTCTTGAAAATAGCCGCTTTGATTTGGGGGTTTTCGGTAGCCGCTTCTATCACCAAAGAGGCATTTTGTACGCCTTCTTCTGTATTGGTAAAGGTACGAATGCGAGTAAGTGTGTTTTGCTTATCTTCTTCTGAGATAATCTCTTTTTTGATTTGCCTATCTAAGTTTTTCTCAATGTTAGTCAGAGCCTTAGCGAGAGAGTCGATAGAGAGGTCTATAAGGGCAACTTGGTAGCCATATTGGGCAAAAACGTGTGCTATGCCATTGCCCATCGTACCTGCGCCTATGACAGCAATATTTTTCATATATTATGTTGTTTAATTGTTCTATTTCCAAAAAAGATTTGGAATACTTGTCTATTTTATTTTTGCTAAACTACTAACTTTGTGGCTTTCTTACGAAAACTTAACTAAATTTATTTCAATTCTCGATAATATGAAGTATCTAATCAAAATGAATTTGCATTGATATATTTATATAACTATCTAATTTAAAACCGTACACAAAAATAATGCTTTAAAGTTTTGCAAAATTGCGTGTAAAAACAAGTATCATTTTTTACACAAAAATTCAGAATTTTCTTCCC
>JALOMS010000641.1 GCA_025455345.1 Thermoflexibacter sp.
GATTATCTTTACTTACCACACCTTTTTAGCAGTGGCGCAAAGGAATTTTGAGCCACTTCCAATACTGTATCTATTTCTACAAAATTGTTAGAAATCGCATTTATTTTTTACTTGTTAGGATTCAAGGCATTGTCAATGCGTTTTGCTACGTCTTGTAAGTGATAACGGCTCATTTTGTCTGTTATCAAAGGCAAGGAGGCTCTAATTTCTGCCAATAGTGCTTCCAAATGACCCCTTGCCACAGAAGGAACATCTGTCTTTTTCAAATCGACTTGGCGGATATTGAATCCATAACCACCACCTACGGGGACGTAGAATAATACAGCAGGCTGAGTAGGGTTCAGTACAGAAATCACCTTTTCAACAAATACTTTTTGCAAGTTGCGGCGGTGAATGTCTATGGCTTTTTTAGTTCGTAACTCTGACCATTTAGCACCCGTTTCCAACAATCTAATCAGTTTGTCCCCCGAAAGTACCGTATTAAGCACAAATTCTTGGGCATTTTTGAGTTGTTCTACGCCTTGTTCTGGACGGATTTTGGTCAGTACATTTTGGTCTAATAACCAAGCTGGAGTTTCAAAAAGTTGCTTATTTAAGAAAGCAACAGCTTCTTTTTGTTTTACTTTTGGTACGACTTCATAGACAGCACCTCGCATATCATACGTTTTTGGTGTATCATAAATACCGCCAACATTTTTTGCTACGTGTCCCATGTATCTGCGGAACTGTCCTACTACTTCAAAATATAATTCTTCTAATTCTTTGTAGCTTTCACCGTCTTCTTTGCTCCACTCTGTAAGATTTGGGAGTATTTTCTGCAAGTTCTTAATGCCATATTCTGATGCTTTCATGGCATCATCACCTAAGTCTTCAGTTTGATTGCGCGGGTCGTGTGGGCTTACTTCCGTGCCAAAAGCCAAGCGAGGATTCGCTACTTTTTCTTTTGTAATTTCGTTTAACAATTTTTTCTCTTCTTCTGCATCTTTGGCATCTGCAAAGTGCTTGTATCCCCACTCTATCGCCCAGATGTCATAATCGCCAATTCTTGGGAAGAAGTCTGTTACGCCGTCTTCGGGCTGTGCCACATAATTAAAGCGGGCATAATCCATGATAGAAGAGGTATGTCCGTTTTGGGCAACAAAGTTTTTATCGCGAAGTTTTTCCACAGGAGTAGCATGGCTTGCCCCCATGTTGTGTCTTAGCCCAAGCGTATGACCGACTTCGTGAGAAGATACGAAACGAATCAGCTGTCCCATGAGTTCGTCCTCAAAATCTTTTTTGCGTGCTTTGGGGTCGGCGGCGGCAGTTTGGATTAAATACCAATTGCGTAATAGACGCATTACGTTGTGATACCAGCCAATATGACTTTCTAAGATTTCACCTGTACGCGGGTCATGCACATTGGGTCCGTAAGCATTTTCTATGTCTGAAGCAAAATAGCGAATAGCCGAAAAGCGCGCATCTTCCAAACTCTTTGTTGTGTCCTTCTCGTCCCAATATTCTCCACGAATGGCATTTTTCCAGCCTGCTTTTTCAAATGCCTTTTGCCAATCATCGACTCCTTGTTTCAAGTATTTCCTCCATTTTTCGGGCGTAGCAGGGTCTATGTAAAACACAATCGGCTTAGCTGGTTCTATGAGTTCGCCTCTTTTCTGCTTTTGTGCGTCTTCTGCATTTTTAGGTTCTAATCTCCAGCGCACCGCAAATACCTCCTCGTCTGCTTTTTGAGATTCTTCCTCGAAAGTACCGTAGCCATTGGCAAAATAACCAACTCTTGGGTCAAAGAATCGCTTACGCATAGGTATTTTGGGCAGGGCAATCATAGAAGTATTCATTTCTAAGGTAACTACTCCCGCATCTACACCCGCAGGATAATAAATCGCTGGCTGAGGTATTGGAGAAGGGAAAATAGAAGGTGGCTGAATACCAAAGGTCTTGACTGTACGAATTTCTGTGTTGATAGGGTAGCTTTTGATACTTTGAATGTACGAACGGTCTGCTTGGAAGCCTGTAACTTTGAAAAGTTGCTTGGTAAATGGAGTCAAAGAGAATACTTGGTTATCTCCTTTGAAAAAGTCAGAAATATCAATGACAGCAGAGGTATCTTTTCTGACGGCTTTGATGTCAAAAGCCCCAATGATAGGGTCTGCGGTAGAGTTTCTAACTGCTTTGAAAATAGGTTTGGTGCTATCAGGGCTTACAAATACGTAGGTAATAGAGCGCAAAAATATCTTATTATCTTGTCCTTTTTCCCATTTGATGACCTGTCTGTTTTCTTCTTCTCCACCATACCTGCCACCGCCCGCAGGAGTTTTTACATAACGAGTAATCGCCATGATTTCCCTATCAAAAATGCTATCAGGAATCTCGAAATACCATTTGTCCTCTACCTTATGAACGGTCATCAATCCTTTGCTTGTAATCGCTTTGCTGGTGATGACTTCTTTATATGGTTTGACACCCCCTTTGGCGGCAGGCGGAGGAGGGGTTACGGCTGGCTTCTCATCTTTTTTCTCTGCTTCTTTGCCTTTTTTTTGGGCAAAAATCGGAGAAATTGAAAATGCAAAGCAAGCAATTAGGCAAGCTATTGTTGCCTTTAAATTGAATTGTTTTTCCATAAAGTGTTATTTATTAATTAGTTAAAATTAAGGTTAAATAAAGAAATAGATGTGAACTTTGGATATAGGTCTGTGTGTATGAGTTGATTTCAGTGCGAAAGTAAAGAAATTTTGAAATCAAAGTTAAAAAATTATCAAAATTTTGAAATCAGATTTGAAATTGGGTTAAATACATGAGCAAATTACATCGACACGATAGTATGCCCTTCAGTACGTGCAAGTATTTGATAATGAACTAAAAATACTAAATAATTTAACAAAAATAAACGTTTTTTCAGTCCCAGAATGGAAGTTCCTTTAGGGACTTTAATACAAAGAACGCATTGTCATACATTCAATTCACCTAACTATAAGTAAGTATATTCAACGCACTGATAATTGTTTGATTGTATTCATTACAATTGGCATCGCCTTCTTTGGGTGCCCATGAAGCAAAGGTCTTATCCGTCAAGACATCGTATGGACCGTGTTTAATCTCAAAAATGACCGTTCCTGATGCTAAAGAAATTAGTGTATGATAAGTTTTGGGCAAGATTTCTAACCCAAAATTCCCAGACCCTTCACGGAGGATATGGTGATTTTGGATTTTTCCATTTTCATCAAAAATGACAAATAAAATACTGCCTTTGAGTACAATAAATGCTTCATGCTTATCTGGGTGGAAGTGAGGCTGTACGTAAGTATCAGGTTCCAAAGCATTTAACATTCTGTGCATAGTATCTTCATCTCTTTCATGGAAACGATATATGGCTCTCTTTCGTGGAGAGGTTTGTGCTTTTTGTATTAGCTCATTGATAAGCTTTTCGTCTATTTTTATCATTTTATTTGTACTTTAATATCTTCTTTGTCAATGCTTTAAGCATATTAGTGAGCAAAATTTTAGAAAGAAAGAAAAATAATTTGGTATCG
>JALOMS010000642.1 GCA_025455345.1 Thermoflexibacter sp.
GTGAACCGCAGGATAGATACGCATAGGCTGTTCGTAAGGATTTTCGCCTGTGATTTGCAAATAAATATCAAAAAGATTGCCGTAACGTTCTGCTATTTTTTTCTGCCCATCGCGCTTGATAGCGTCTGCGAAATCCAAGTAAACTGCCAAACCGCTTGCGCCTACACCTCTGCCTTCATCACATACTTCTTTGGCACTGCGGGACGAAATATCTCTTGGGGACAGATTCCCAAAAGAAGGGTATTTTCTCTCTAAATAATAATCTCTTTCGTCTTCTGGAATGTCTTGCGGTCTGCGCTTGTCGCCTTTTTGTTTTGGCACCCACACCCTGCCGTCATTGCGGAGCGACTCGGACATGAGGGTAAGTTTGGATTGATGTTCCCCAGAAACAGGGATACAAGTAGGGTGAATTTGTGTGAAGCAAGGATTGCCAAAGAAAGCCCCTTTTTTGTGCGCTCTCCACGCCGCCGTTACGTTGCTTCCCATCGCATTGGTAGAGAGGAAGAAAACGTTGCCATAGCCACCTGTGCAAAGCAAAACGGCATGGGCAGAGTGAGATTCTATTTTTCCTGTAACCAAGTTGCGGGTAACAATGCCTCTTGCTTTTCCGTCAATCACCACTACGTCAAGCATTTCGCTACGAGTAAATAGTTGCACTTTCCCTGTGGCTACTTGTCGGCTCAGTGCGCTGTATGCTCCCAAAAGCAACTGCTGACCTGTTTGCCCTGCGGCATAGAAGGTGCGCGAAACTTGCGAGCCACCAAAAGAACGATTGTCCAACAAGCCACCGTACTCGCGCGCAAAAGGAACGCCCTGCGCCACGCATTGGTCGATGATGTTCACACTGACCTCCGCCAAACGATACACATTCGCCTCTCTTGCCCTGAAATCGCCACCTTTGATGGTGTCGTAGAACAAGCGGAAAATGCTATCACCGTCATTCTTGTAGTTTTTTGCCGCATTGATACCACCCTGCGCCGCAATGCTGTGCGCTCTGCGCGGGCTGTCTTGGAAACAAAAAGCCTTGACATTATAGCCCAATTCTGCTAAGGAAGCGGCGGCAGAAGCACCTGCCAAGCCCGTTCCTACCACTATAATATCATATTTACGCTTGTTAGCTGGGTTCACCAATTTCAAGTTGAACTTGTGTTTGTACCACTTTTCAGCTAACGGTCCATCGGGAATTTTAGAATCTAACTTCATATCAATCTGAAATTTATTAATCTGGAATCTGGAATTACTAATTATGAATGACTAATTTGGAATTACTAATTAGAAATCTGGAATGAGAAATGAGTAATCTGAAAATCTGGAATTACTAATCGCAACGGCGAACCGTCTGGAATTTTGAATTAAAAATAACTCATAACTCATCATTTATAACTCATAATTTCTTGTTTTAACTGATTGTTTGCGAAATTTTTGTGTAAATGTAATCAAAAATCGTATTTGAAAAGGATTGGAGCTATATTTTTACTGATTCCACTTGTTTTATCTCCTCCTCATTCAATTCATAAAGCTCATATACCAACTTATCTATTTCATTATCAATGGTTTGAAACCTGTCAGAATCAATCACAGGATTTAATGACAAGATTTCTTGTACTTTGTTTATGAATATTTGTTGCTGTGCTAAGGGGATATTTTTGATGGGTAAAACCTCAAATAAATAAGTTTGAATTTCGGGGAATAAATCTACTTTTTTGGTGGAAAACTTATTTTTATAGTAAAAGTCGAGCAGTTTAGAGTTTAGCAATGCCAGCAAATAGTATTTTTCAAATTCAGGATTGATAAGTTTTAAACCATAAATATTTTTGTTGAAGGCATATCTTTCAGAGGCAGTAGCCGCAATTAGTCTGTTTGCTACACGCCTCAAATATAGGTCTGTAACATCAAAAAAATCTTTTAATCTGTTGTATTCTTGCTCATTCGCATTTACAAAAGTCTGCTCAAAATCAATGAGATAGCGTTTCGTATCTTGCCCTATCAAAGTCTTGACACCTATTGAGTTTCTCAATTCACTTTTGCCAATTTCCATGCCTCGCTTGGATTGAATGATGTTTTTCAAAGGCAAAGTATTCTTCTCTATTTTGTAAAGCAACTCAATTTTTTCTTGATTCAAATGCGTTAAAACCTCAAAATAAGGATTTTTTAAAGCATATTTTTTTGAAATCGTATTGAGATAAAAATAGTCTTCTTTGATATTCTCGAATACTAAGATTTCGTCATTTTCAGATGGCTTGTGCTGGCAAATTGCAATCGTACATTCCGTATTTGCGTCCTCAAAAGGAGAGGTTTCCACCAATTTAGAAACTTCTACGTGTGTAAGCATGAATTGCCTAAAATCCTTACAGTTTTGATTTACCAGCCAAAAACGCGGTGTGATAAAACCTAAAAAGCCATTGATTTTCAACAAATTATTGAAACATTTTTCAAAAAACATCAAATACAAATCAGTATGCCAAGTATAGTTTTTATAAATGCTATCTTTGGTTTTTGCTACATACGGAGGGTTGCCAATGACTACATCAAAGCCTTGCTTTTGCCTTACCCCGTCCCTCAGTATGCACTGCGCCTCCAAAGGAGATGGAGAAAATACAAAAATTTCAGGAAACTCTTTCTCCCACACAAAGGCGTTTTCGTCTATGTTTGTGTCATCAATGAGCGAATTGCCTTGTTTGATGTTATTTTCTAAATTTGCTAAGGTAATGTTCTGATTATTAGCTGTTTTTAGCCACAGGGAAAGTTTAGTAATTTCTACTGCCTCCGCACTCAAATCTACCCCAAACAGGTTATTGAGCAGGATATTTTTCCCAATCTGAAAGAGGTCTTTGCTTCGCTTTTTCTTGGCAACTTCTGCCTCATTAAACATATCTGTACTTTGCGTTTTTTTCTTGCCTTGTACTTGTGTTTTTGGCTCATTTACAAAGACTTCGTAGAGATTTTCAGATGATTTTTTGTTTTCGTCATAGACAATTTCCCACTCTTTGAGCAAAATGTCATCTGTTTGAATCTCGCCACCCATATCAAAGGGGTGAGAACTCACTTTGCGAAATCCACATTTTTTATAAAATGCTTGAGCACGATGATTGTGCTCCCAAACACCCAACCAAAATTTTTTATACCCCAAATCCTTAGCGATTCCGTAGCACGCCTCCATCATGTCACGTGCTATACCTTTTCCTTGATATGCTTTTAAAAGATAGAAGCGCTTGAGCTCAAGCGGAGTTCCTTCGTAAATT
>JALOMS010000643.1 GCA_025455345.1 Thermoflexibacter sp.
TAAACTTTTATAAATCCAATATAGACGAAATCACCAATCTGCCGCGCCTCAACAAATCCGAACCAAGTGTTTCTGTGGCTGGTTTTACGCAAACTACACTTAGAGAATCTCCCAGCATTGTTACACTCATTACCAGTGAGGAGATACGCGAAATGGGAGCAAAAGATATTTTAGACGTTATTCGTTTAGTACCAGGGCTTGACATCGCTTTTGATGTACAGCCTGCGATTATGGTAAGAGGAAACGGAGGGAGTGAGGCAAAAATCCTCTTTCAGATAGACGGACAAAGTATCAATGACATTAGCTTTGGGTACAGCTATATTGGGCAACGGCTCCCTCTCCAAACCATTGACCGCATAGAAATCATACGCGGGGCTGGTTCGGCAATCTATGGTGGCATGGCGGGTTTAGCTGTAATCAATATCATTACGAAAAAGATACGTACAGGGCAGTTATTAGGAGCTTCCGCCCAAATAGGTGTAACACAAAATGGCTTAATGCGTAATAATTTGGAGTTTTGGGCTTTGCAAAAGTACAATAGCGGCATTGAGTTTAGCCTAATCGCAGGAAGGAACAATGGAAAAATGACTGACGTGAACTACGTTGGGGGTTTGCAAAATACTTTTGTGGACAATAAACGTTTTTCGGAGATTACCTCTGACGTGATTAGCTTTATTTTTAATTATAAAAAGCTATCCGTCAATGTATTGTATAATAATTATGATAACAGACTTCCCCAGTTGGGCGATGCCAAACTCAATATCAAAGGGCTTTTTGGAACTATTAGTTATCGAGTAGATATTTCCGAAAAATTGGTTTTGCATACAAATCTGAGCCTAAAACAACAAAATCCATATAACTTTACTGACATTCCTGACCGACCTATTACCGCAGGGGCGGGCAAACTTTTTGTCTTAGAAAAATCTAATACCAAAGACACACGTTTGATAGCTCGTTCTTACCTTTTGTATCAGTTTCTGCCCAAAGTAACGATTACTGGAGGCGTAGAGGCTTTCACAGATAACTCTCAATATCAGTCTAATCGCATTTTTGGAGATGGAAGAAGTCGCGTAGGTTATACCAACTTAGGGGCATTCGCAGAGGCAAATATCCAATCCAAGTTTGCTAACCTCACCGTAGGCGCAAGGGTAGATAAATATACCAATATCAGCCCCGTAGTCGTGCCACGTTTAGCAATTACTAAGGCTTTTGAGAAAGTTCATTTTAAGGCTTTGTACAATGAGGCTTTCAAAACTCCTACCATTCAAAATATACAATTTTCAGAAAATCAAGCTATTAGACCAGAAAGATTCCAACTGATAGAGTTCGAGGCAGGATACAATCTTTTTAATAGTTTACAACTCAATGCCAATATTTATAATATTCTCATCAAGGATTTTATAGCCCGTGAAGATATTATTACAGGAGATGTGCAGTACAGAAATATTGGCAACTCTGGGACACAAGGGGTTGAGTTAGAGGCTCGTTATCGCAAAAAATGGGGGTATATCAATATTGGCTACTCTTTTTACAGGGTATCTGAATCCCAACCCAGTCAAAAACTGCCCTTAGTAAGTCAGGTTTTCTCAGGAATCCCTGCCCAAAAAGCTACTCTACAAGCAACCTTTCAGGTCAATGATAGAATTTCTCTAAGCCCTACGATACTCTACACGACCAATAAGTTCAAAATTGCTTCTATTCTATTCAATCCAACGGATTCGAGGGAGTATGCACCAGAAACATTGGTCAATTTTTCTGTAAATTTCAAAAATATATTGGTTAAAAACTTAACTTTGAGTGCTACGGGGTATAATTTATTAAATCAAGCCAATTGGTACGTGCCTTGGAAAATAGATTTTAGTAGCGAGATAGAACTTCCTGCACAGAGCAGAGAGTTTTTATTAAAATTAATGTATGAGTTTGGTAATTAATTAGTTAATATTATACATCATTTGGTATTTTATCCAATGAAAAAAAACTATTTTATATTCACATTGCTTTTTTTTATCCTTTTTTTACTTACTCATTTTACTTATGGGCAAGCTATAGAAGTGCTTTTGAATCAGTTAGATGCAGAAAAAGCATTGCCTAAAAGAAGTGAACTGATGTACCAAGTTGCGAATGAATACCAACAGCAAGGTGCGTATAAAAAAGCATTGGAATACTATGAGAAATCCTTAGAAACTTATAAAGGCACTGAAAATGAAGTGCTTAACAAAAAACGTAAAATTTCTCAAAGCTATGCCTTATTAAAAGCATATAAAAACGCCATTAGTACCAACGAAGAATTATTGAATTACCATCGTACCCATGCTGACGAAGATGAAATTATCAGGCTTTTAAATGAAACTTCTGAATATTGCCAATATGAAAATCTATATGATAAAGCCTTGATTTACAATACAGAACTTTTGAAAATTCATGAGAAAAATAATGACTTGGCGAAGATGAGCCAAGTACATAATAATCTTGGAATTATCTATCGCAGGCAGGGAAATCCCCAAAAGTCAGCAGAAAATTTTTATAAGGCGATAGACTTAAACAAAACAATGCTTAGAGCGCAAAAGAATAATCCTGAAATTGACGCTTTTATACAAATTAATACTGGGGTTACTTTCTTACAGTTAAAAGAATACAAAAAGGCAAGTGCGTATTTTGAGGAAGCAATAAAAATAGCTGATAGTCAGAATGATAGACAATCTCAAGCGGCGGCATACAACTACGGAGCCATGTCCCATTATTTAAGTGATGAAAATAATGTTGCACTTTTATACGCCTCAAAAGCACTCTCAATAGCAGAAGAGAATAAAGATTATGAGAATCTGCTTGCCGCCTATCAAATCTTATCACAAATCTATCAAAGTGAAGAGAATTACAAAGAAGCCCAAAACTATCAATCTAAATATCAAGAAGTAAAAGCAAAATTAGACAAACAAAAACAGCAAGCCGTACAAGAGTCTCTGGAAAAGGAAATAGTGGTAGAGAAAAAAGAAAGCGAGCTAAAAAGCCTCATTGCCGAAAAAGACCGCCAAGAAGCCGCTTTAAAACAATCAGAGTTGGAACGCCAAAAACAAGAACAAGAACTCAAACTGCGAGAGAATGAGTTGATTTTACTTCGAAGAAATCAAGAACTACAAGTAGCGAGGCTGAAAGCACAAGAAGCCGACAAACAGCGAATAGAGCAGTTATTAGAACTTACTAAACAAAAAGCAGAAACAGAAAAACAGCGATTATTAGCCCA
>JALOMS010000644.1 GCA_025455345.1 Thermoflexibacter sp.
TACTTTCATTACTTCAAAGAAAAAGTATGTTTCCTATCAAACACTCAAATCTATTGAGGAGGTATTAGACCCTGCCCAATTTGTACGTATTCATCGCTCCACTATTCTCAACAAAAAGCAAGTTCAGAAACTTATTAATCTGCCCTCTGGAGATGCTTGGGTAGAGATAGGCAAGGGGGAAAAGTTAAGGGTAAGTCGCACGTATAAAAAGAACCTATTATCATAAAATCCTCTGTTTACCATGTAGTTTCCACCTTTTACCATGTTCGCTTTATAACTTATTGATAAAGTGCCTATTATTGTGTTAAATATCAAGAATAGATATAGGCTGTTTTAAACTTTGCAATAGCTTCAATTAGCGGTTTTTTATAAAATCATCAAATTATTTTTTTGAAGTAGGCAGTTAAGTTAAGTAGCCATATTAAATGAAAACATGATAGCAATGGGAAAATCAAAAAAGAAAATATCAAGGCGCAAGTTTTTGAAAATCAGCAGTGTGAGTGCTATTTTTTTGAAGATAACTATTCCTTTAAAACTTGATTCCTTTGCACAGACACAAAATCAAAATAATTCATACTCTGACCTATTTATTCAATTATTTGCGGATAATACTATCTTATTTAACTTGCCTAAACACGAAATGGGACAGGGGGTTGCTACTGGGCTTTCCACAATTTTCGCAGATGAATTAGGAGCAGATTATTTAAAAATTACAGTTAGACAAGCTGATTATAATCCTGAATTTGGGAATGTAATTCAAGGAATAACTGGTGGCAGTCGCTCTATATCACAATGTTGGCAACCTTTGCGACAGGCGGCGGCAGCACTTAGAGAACTTTTAATACAAGAAGCCGCCAAAATTTGGAAGGTAAATATTGATGAATGTATTAGTAATAATAGTTTTGTGCAACACGAAAAGACCAAACGACAAGTGTCTTTTGGTGAGTTGATTCCATATATTAATAATCAGAAATTACCTCTTAAACCTACACTAAAACCAAAATCTGCATTCCAACTCATTGGAAAACCAATTCCCAATATCAGAACCAAAGAAATAATCACTGGGCAACTTGAATATGGTATGGATTTGAAAATACCTGATATGCTTTATGCAGTAATAGCTCGAAGTCCAGTCCACTTAGGTAAAATAGAAAGCTATGACGACCAATTAGCACAAAATGTTACAGGAGTAGTACATATAGTAAAAATTGAACAGAGCATAAGATTACTTAAAGAGAATTTAGGAATGGACTATGAATATGCTGTTCAAGAAGGAGTTGCTGTGATTGCTTCTAACGTCTGGGCGGCAATGAAAGCAAAAAAACTACTTAAAATCAATTGGTCAGGTGAGAAATATGCAAATATAGATAATCAATTGATTCAAAAACAATTAAGCCAAGATAGTTTAGCTATCAAAACTTTCCAAAATATAAACTATGGGAATGATGATTTATTAAAGCTATCTGGCAAGGTCATTACATCAGACTATGAAATTGGTTTTCAAGCCCATGCACTGATGGAACCCTTAAATGCAATTGCCTCTGTAAAAAATAATTATTGTGAGGTTTGGGTGGCAACTCAATTTGCTCAAAGATTTGCCAAAGAAACCGCTTCTTTTTTAAATATTCCTATCGAGAATGTAAAGATTCATGTGCTACCTGCTGGTGGTGGATTTGGGCGAAGATGGGAGGCAGATTATTTATTAGAAGCAGTGATTCTATCAAAGAAACTACAAAAACCTGTGAAAGTGATTTGGAGTCGGGAAGATGACATTCAGCATGACTTTTATCACTCACAAGAAATACTAAGGTGTAAAGCCTTTTTAAATTCCAACAGTTTAATGGGTATGGATTTTACCAGAAAGTCTTTTGAAAATGAATACCAACTGAACGGTAAAACTTGGTGGAATCCGTATAGCTATGGTTTGGCTTATTATCATGTAAACTCATATAGATATGAAACCCCTGTTCAAGTAGGACCTTGGCGAAGTGTTTCTGCACATAAAAGAGCTTTTGCCCGCGAGTGTTTTATAGATGAGATTGCCTTTGCTGTCCAAAAAGACCCTTTGGAATTTAGACTTCAATTACTCAAAGCTCCTATCATAATTCCTGATATTGAAAAAGATAATGCTCCATGGTTAGTTAATGCCGAACATAATCGCAACCGTATTATTCGCATACTCAATCATGTAGCTGAAAAAAGCAAGTTGGGTAAAAATAAAAATCAAGGGATAGCTGTTGCCCGTTATCATGGTGACTGTGCCAATGTAGTGGAAGTGGAAGTGATAGATGGAAAATTGAGAATTGTAAAGGTAACTGCCTCTGTGTATTGTGGAATCATTATTAATCCATCGCAAGTAAAAGCACAAATAGAAGGTGGAATAATTTGGGCATTGCAAGCGGTCTTATATGGTGGAATTACTATAAATCAAGGAAAAGTCGAGCAAAGTAATTTTCAACAATACAAAATGGTAAGAATGAATGAGATACCTGAAATTGAGATTCATTTAATAGAGAGTGATGATGAGCCTTTGGGAGCAGGTGAATTAGGAGTGCCTGCTTTTACACCAGCTTTATATAATGCCATTTTTGCGGCAACTGGGAAAAGATACAAGTCAATTCCTCTAAATTTTTTGTAAAACAAATTTAATTATACACACATGAAATTACCTAATTTTTCCGATAAATACCCACTACTCGTCTTGCGAATTTTGCTGGGTATCATTTTCATCACCCATGGTGCGGCACGCCTCTATTATTGGTCTATTCCTGACTTTACCTCTTTCTTTGAGAAAAAAGGAATTCCCTTCGGTATTGTTTGGGTTTGGTTGGTAACACTTGGCGAAATCGTGAGTGGGAGTTTGCTCGCCACAGGCTTTTTTGTACGTTATTGCCTTCTATTTCACACTGTCATTATTGTATTGGGTATATTCTTGGTACACATACACTTAGGTTGGTTTGTAGTAGGCTTAGGTGGTGGTGGTGTGGAGTATAGTTTGCTCATTTTGGCAGTAATGGCAGTGCTGTATAGCAAAGCAAAGAAATAGATAATCAGTAAGAAAATTATAAAAATCACTATGAAAACAGTAAAGTTAGAGGAAGACTTACAATTATTTTATGTAGAAGCTACTTCTTTTCCAAATGGTATAAAAGACGCTTTTTCAAAACTTGAAAATATGCTTCCAAGTAGAAAAGGGAGGAAATTTTTTGGCATTTACGAAAAAAATGATAAAACAATAA
>JALOMS010000645.1 GCA_025455345.1 Thermoflexibacter sp.
CTCAAATCCTCTCTTTTTTCCACTTTCTGCGCCTTGATGTCGAATGCCTCTGCCAACTTAATGAAGTTTGGATTTTGCATATCTACCGAAGAATAGCGATTGTCAAAGAATAGCTGTTGCCACTGGCGCACCATGCCTAAGAAGTTGTTATTCAAGATGATGACTTTTACAGGAATCTTATACTGCATCATCACGCCCAATTCTTGCATGGTCATTTGGAAGCCACCATCGCCAATAATCGCCACCACTTGGCGGTCGGGTCTGCCCACTTTCGCACCTATTGCCGCAGGCAAGCAGAAGCCCATAGTTCCTGCGCCTCCAGAAGTGATATTACTCTCTGTTTCAGTGAATTGGTAGTAGCGCGTGGTAGTCATTTGGTGTTGTCCTACGTCCGTAGCAATGATAGCCGTTCCTTCGGTCTTGTCAGAAAGCATTTTAATTACCTCTGCCATTTTGATTTTTTCAGTGCTTGGCGCAAAGTCCTTGCTAATCACTTTCTCATATTCAGTTCTATCTGCATCTGCAAACTCTTGTAACCATTCAGGATAAGACTTTGCTTCTATCTTTTCGGTAAGTGCGAGCAATGCCTCTTTTGCGTCAGAAATAATTGCTACTGTGGTCTTTACGTTTTTGTCCACCTCCGCAGGGTCTATTTCTATGTGGATTACCTTTGCTTGTTTGGCGTACTTGTTCAGGTCGCCTGTAACCCTATCGTCAAAACGCATACCCACCGCCAAAAGCACATCACACTCATTGGTTTTGATGTTGGGTCCGTAATTTCCGTGCATTCCCAAGTAGCCTACATAAAGTGGGTGTTTGGTGGAGAAAGCTGACAAACCCAACAAGGTACTTGCCACAGGAATCCCCGATTTTTCTGCAAAGGCTTTCAGTTCTTCTTGCGCCTTAGAAAGGATAACTCCTTGACCTACCAACATCAAAGGCTTCTTTGCTTCATTGAGCAGTTGCGCCGCCGCCTCTACTGCGCCCATGTCTGCCTTCCTGCGCGGGAAGTAGCTACGAATCTTTGTACATTTCTCATAAGAAAAATCAAAGCGTTCATTTTGAGCATTTTTGGTAATATCTATGAGTACAGGACCAGGGCGACCGCTTTGGGCAATGTAAAACGCCTTTGCCATTATCGCAGGGATTTCTTCTGCTCTGGTAATCTGAAAGTTCCACTTGGTAATTGGGAGGGAAACACTAATCACATCTACCTCTTGGAAGGCATCAGTCCCAAGCAGGTGCTTTGCCACTTGCCCTGTAATGCAAACCACAGGCGTAGAGTCTATCATGGCATCGGCAATGCCCGTAATGAGGTTAGTAGCCCCAGGTCCCGAAGTTGCAATTGCTACACCTGCCTTGCCTTTGACCCTTGCGTAGCCCTGTGCGGCATGGATTGCACCTTGTTCGTGGCGCACCAAGTAGTGCTGTAATCTATCCTGATAGTGATAAAAAGCGTCATACACAGGCATAATTGCCCCCCCAGGGTAGCCAAATACGCACTCCACGCCCTCTGCCAAGAGCGACAAAACTACTGCCTCTGCGCCCGTAACATTCAGTTTTGAGCTAACTGCCTTTTTTTCAATTACTTTTTCTTTTAACAGTGTTTCCATATATAAAAAATAATTAGATGATTCGTTTTTTCTCTTTTAGTTGTTGAATAGTTAATTGTTAGATAGTTAGATAGCTTTTTGTTTTATTGGTAATTGCTTATTGTTCATTGATAATTGACTTCCAAATTTAACTGTTTTGATTGAGAAAAATTGTAATTTGATTCATATTTTTTATGATACGTCAAAAAATGACTGATAGTCAGTTTTTGGTTTGATGTGTTTATTTTTTTTCAAAATTAGAGGTTCGTGCCTACGGCACTTCTAAAATCCGTACTTTCTCATTTCTACAAAGCGGGCGTACCTAACGGCACTAAAAACCATTTTAAAACTGTATTCAAACGATTTTCAAACTTGCATTTTTAATCATTTCAAACAATCTCAAACTCGTATCCAAACCCGTATTTCAGTCCCAGAGGGACGACAGTTTTGTAAAAGAGCTACTTTGTGTATGTTGTAAGTGCCGTAGGCACGAAACTTTCTTTCTTTTATATCACAAACAACATTAGGACACCCTTACCAGCAACCATGTTACTTTATTCCATTTATTGTTTGCAAAAACATACAAATCTATTGATGTTATCCCACACAAATTTCTATAATGATTCCGTGCCTACGGCACGTTTAAAATTTCTATTTTACCTTTTTTCCTACAAAGCGGGCGTGTCCACAGTGGAACTGCTAACGGCACTGAAAACATTTCAAACTTGTATTTCAACAATCGCAGCGGCGAACCGTCTCAAACGATTTTAAAACTATATTCCAAGGATTTCAAACTTACATTTCAAATGAAGCCAAACAAAAAAGCCCTTCCACCACTTGGGTAGAAAGGCTCTTTTTATTGAGTGTGTAACTATTCCTTTCTTACCCCGAAACCGAAGTAATAATGAGGACGACCACGAGGAGAATAGTTACATTGAATTTCATGTTTTCAACTTTATTTTTACAAATCTGAAAAATTGGAATTGGAAAAACAAATAATTGATAAAACTTATTTTTCTCTTGACCAGACTTCTTTGATTTTATCACCTTTAGAACTTAGACCTGAGTGAATCCAATCAGAGCCTTTGACCTCAAAATCAAATGTTAATACTGCGCCTACGCGAGAGTTATCTCTTGAGAATACTTCAATAGTTTCTACATATTTCCCATCTTTAGCGGTATAAGTACCGCCTCCCATACCAAAAAATTGCTTAGTTTCAGGATTAATTGCTGCCCATTGGAAGCGAGTGCCAGACAGTATTTTTAAGGTTTTGCGCGCACTGCGTTGCATTGGATTCATTTCTCCATTGGCATTTGCTCTGGCTGTAATCCTCCAATTTCCCGTAAGTTCTGTTTGATTATCGTCTATTCTTTCCCAGTTTTCCATAGGTTTTCCCGTAGAAATCATTAACTTTTCTTTGGTCAAAGAAGCAACCTTATACTTCCAAACCTTACCAACTTGCGTCGAGTCCGATGTAAAATACTCAATATTTTCTTCGTATTTTTTACCATTGAGTGTATAAGTACCTCCACCAGCTTCAATATACTTTTTTCCTTCCTTGTCAAATCTGGCAAACATAAAATATCCATCGGCATAGATTTTTACAGTTTCTTGGTTATTACTATGTTGCATGCGCCATGC
>JALOMS010000078.1 GCA_025455345.1 Thermoflexibacter sp.
AATCCATTCAAAACTTCTTGGTAATAGTCTATACTAACAAAACTTTTTTCATAAATTTTCATATAGTTTTGTTCGGCTAAGAGAGAATACATGGTATTCTGTAAATACGTAATTGGCTCTAAAGCATTGAATTGACTGATATAATGTCCCGCTTCCATGCTAAAGATATTGCGAGTCTTTAGATTCCAACGATGCGAAAAGCCTGCTCGATAGTATAGTTTCTCACTTGCAAACCCATAGCGAATTCCTCCGTTAATATTGGTGCGTTTGTAAGTAGTATCATTATAAAAAGTCCAATTCCCTTTTAGCTCTCCTACCCAACCTTCTATGGTGTTAAATTGTATATTATTAATAATCGGGTCTATACTCCATGAAGTTTTTTGAAAGGTATTTCGGTGATAATAGCCTGTCAATATATTGATTGGCTTAAATCTATTACTAATCTTATCAATAGAATCTTTGTATGATTTTGCATTTTTGATAGTTTTTATACTATCCTTGAGTGAATAATCCCTAATTTCCATTTCGGTCAAGGGAACAGGTCGAATACTATCCCAATAGACTTGGTTGCGTTTATTGGCATCTGTTTCTATGATTTGTACTTCTTTCCCAAAAAACTGTTTTTCTTCTTTTTCTTGCTGTTTTTTTAGTCTTTCTTCTTGTCGTTTATTAGAGGCTATTGTTGTTTGCTGGAGATTGATTGCTTGTTTTTTGTTTTCATTTTTTGGTTTTTGATTACTTTTTGTTGGTTGTTGGTTGTTAGTTGTTGGTTGTTGCTTTTTATAAAATCTGGGGTCAAGATTATAATTTGAAAAAACACCCATGTAAGTACCTCCTCCCCTTACTTTGATGCCTAATGCGCCCACACTGAACTTGAAATCAAATACTTGCGAACTTTTCATCCATACAGAATCTGTTACAGGCACAAAAACTTGCTTAATCCTTGCTGTATCCAAATAATCAATGCCAGAATCTTCGGTCAAAATAAGGTCTGTACTATGAATCCGCCAAGTATCTTCTTGGATATGTATAAATCCATGATACAAGGGCGCGCCTTTGGTACGAGGAATAACTTGTATCTTATTGACTGTTACGCCTTTGTCCTTATATTCTCCTATTAATTTATATTTATAATAGAGCATAGCCGTAGGTGCTATGGGAGATATGAAATTACGGTCTCCAATTGAATTGATACTACTTTCGTATAGATTCCAATTCAGGTTGTCTGCGCGATTCCAACTAAAACCTATTTCTGTCCCGCTCACTTTAGACGAAAGCATGACTTCTTTGCTCTTATTGGGTGCTTGGAAATAGTATTTGGACATTGATTCTGAAAGATATACGATTCCATTGCGTTCTTTGTCTAAGCCCACAATGACTATTTCTTTGCCCAAAATCTTCTTAGGAGCATTTTTTACATAATAAGAGGCTTTCATATATACATTTGCCTCATATTTATTGACTTGGCTGAGATAAAACTTGCGTTTGGCTTGTGCTTGCCTAATAATTGCATAAGCAGGGTCTTCATCTTTAGCAGAAACAGTAACTTCTTTTAATTGAACAGTTTGTAATTTCATTTCCATATTGATTTCTACATCTCTGCCCTGAAGACTAACTTGTTTGGTCTGCGTTTCGTATCCCAAATGACGAAATACAATCGTATAATTCCCATCGGCTAATTCTAAGAAGTAATTTCCTTCAGCATTGCTCGTTGCGCCCGTAGTAGTTCCGTCGACATAAACCGTAACAAAAGGGAGAGCTTGTTTATTTTCATCTGTTATTTTGCCCTTAATCTTAGCGGCAAAGAGTACATGATGAATCAATAAGTTAGATAGTATAATGAACAAAAAAGAGTACAGTTTCATTTAGATAAATATTAGGTTTTTATATCAATCAAAATTAATCACAAGAAAAATTGTTTAAAAAATATGTAAACTTCTGATAAACAAGTAATTGTATAAATTAAATCGACCCTTAGTATGCCTTTTAGGGTATGCAAGTATTTGATAATGCCCTAAATAAACTAAGGCGTATTTCACAATCAAAATGCTCATGTACTTAAGTATTTCAACAAAAATAAAAACTATTTAATTTTCATAAGTGTTTGAAAATCAATTATCAGACACTTTTAAAGTGTCCGATAATTCTCCTTATGTACTTACTAATATCATACATTTGACAAAGTTTTAAACTTTGCCAGCGATTGTTATAATTTGAATATCTATTTATTATTATTCAAATGTTTTATAATCAAATCTTTAGAGCTTATAGTGTGATAAATTGCCCAAGTCATAAGCCCTAAGAATTTCGCTCCTTCTTCTACCAAAAAATTAGCGATGCCGTGTACTGATTCCTTTCCAAAAACCTTTTCCCAGCTTAGGTCTGCTACCACAGAAAAACCAAAAAGACCAAGACTTAAAATCAAAAAAACAAAGTTGTTCTTTAAAATAATAGCCCTATATGCTATTAAATAATAAATAATCAGTATCATATAAGAAAGCAATACATATTTTTCATTAATACTAAAATATCTGTATGCCCATCGCTCATGAAACATAAAAAAGTCATCTATTGCCAGTATAAAACTTATCAAACAGGACAATAAAAGGTAATTGGCTTGTTGGTTTGATTCATACTTTCCTATAACCAAAAAAGTAAAAAAATTTACAATACCCCCAACTACCCAAAGAAAAACCCCTAAATTAGTAATAATACCACTGTAAAACTGGAGATTGCCTAATTGTTGCATATCTCCCATAAATTGTGCAATGTCTATGTCCATTGTTTTGCTTGAGATAAAAACAACGAATAATAGTAGCAAGGCAAGAGCATATAAAAAAAGCATTGGAAGTGTATAAACTTCCTTTAGTCTTTGTTTGAATAGATTGATAATGGTAAACATATTGGGTTGATTTTTTAATAATTTATAAATTCAAAAATGTATTTGACTTCTTTATAGCAAATTTACCACAATCTATTATTTTTACATTCTTTTGTAGAGATAAAAAACACCCTACAAAGGTTGCTTTGCATCGCTAAAAAAAGTTAGTTCGTATTTTTTAATGATAAAGAGTAAGAAATATTGTAATTAATTTATCACTTTTGTAATATTTGTGTCATGTTTACATTTTTTTGGTATTTATTTTGGAACAGAATAAGGCTAAGTTATTATCTTAGCATTTTGTATCGTTGAAGTTGTCATTTTACCCTAAATTGTATGCCTCTTTGTTTTTAGTTATACATAAAGCCAAATGATAAAATATAAATCTTTATTTATTTTTCTTTTTTCTATTCTTTTACACCCCTTTGCCAAAGGGCAAGTATTTGAGCCTAATCAGATAGGTATGCCTTTTATTCGCAATTTCCTTCCGAAGGACTACAAAGCGGGTTTGGCAAACTGGTCTGTGGTACAAGACAAAAGAGGCGTAATGTATTTTGCAAATGATAAAGGTATCTTAGAATATGATGGTATCAATTGGCGATTAATCAAAACTACCAATAACTCTTCCGTGCTTTCTTTGGCTTTGGATGCTGATGGGGTGATTTATGTGGGTGGTTTGCGAACCTTTGGCATGCTTAAGCCCGACTCTACAGGTCTGTTAGAATACATGAGTTTGACTAACCTGATTGATTTTCAAAAAACACCTTTTGAGCAGGTCTGGTCTATCAAAAGCACCTCAGATGGAGTAATATTCCAAACTGACGACAAACTATTTATCTACCAACAAGGTCGTATGAGAATCATTAATGCTGGCATAGGCACTTATTTTACCTTTGGCTATGCAGTAAGAGGACGTTATTATGTACAACAAAATGATTCGGGATTGATGGAATTAGTCAATGGGAAGTTGGAAATAGTAAAAGGAACAGAGCAATACAAAAATTCTCTTATTGCCCAAGTATTGCCCTATCAAAAGGATAAGTTAATGTTGTGTATAGATGGAGAAGGCTTGTTTATGTTAGACAAGGAAAGACTTATCCCTTTTAAAACGGACGCAGATGCTTTCCTCAAAGAGTTTAGAATTTATAATGCGATTTTGTTAGATGATGGAAAGATTGCTTTAGCTACTCTTGGGATTGGTCTTGTTGTTTTGAATGAAAAAGGCAAGATGATTCACTTATTTAACAAGCGCAATGGATTGGTAGATGATTATGTAATTTCTCTTTGCCCTGATGGACAAGGAGGAATCTGGATAGGGTCTTATCATGGTATTTCTCGTTTAGAATATCCTTCACCACTGTCTATCTTTAACGAACGCTATCACAAAATTAGTGGAGCGGTTAATTATATAGCCAAACACAAAGGCGAAATATATATTGCTACGATTTCGGGCTTGTATGTCTTAAAATCAAGAAGTTTAACTAAAAATTTCTCAGAAGCAGAGTTTAAGAAAATTAAAGAAATTACTGTGGATTGCTGGGGGTTATTGTCTTTTGAAGATGAACTTATTGTTGCTACTTTTTCTGGTTTGAAACGGCTAAGAGGCGAAAAATTGGATTCTATTGGTTCTGTAAATCCTCAAACTTTCTGCTTAGTACGCTCTCAAAAAGACCCCAATCGCATATTTGTAGGTTCTGCTTATAGTGTTCGTTCTTTGGTCAAAGTAGGTGATGAGTGGGTAGATAGCGGCAGATTGGAAGGTATTAGAGAAGAAATCCTTTTCATCAAAGAAGACAAAGATGGTAATCTATGGTTAAGTACCAAAAGTAAAGGAGTCATCAAGGTCAAGTTTGACGCTTTCTTTACGCTAAGCCCGTACATTGAACGGTACGGCACCGAACAGGGCTTACCCTTTTTTGGGGGAAATCATCTTTTTATAATAGATGGAGAAATCAGAGTAGGCACCGAAGCAGGCGTATATCGCTATGATAAAAACTTTAACAAGTTCTTTCTTGACCGCGCTTTTGATGAACCTTTTAATAAAAGTAGGTATAGTGTTCGCTATCCGACTATGGACAACAAAGGGAATATTTGGTTTTTTTCCAATATCAATGATGGGGAGATTAGCTTGGCATTAAAACAACCCGACGGCACTTACAAATACCAACCAAAAGTATTGGCAAGGTTAAATGATTTGCAAGATATTCAATACATCTATGTCGAGGACAAAGGAGTAGTTTGGCTTAGTGATGTAGATGGTATTTATCGTTTTAATAGCCAAGAAGTTGATAAGAACAATACTGATTACAGCGCGCTTATCCGCAAAGTATCTATTGGTAAGGATTCTATTATCTTCAATGGCACTTATTTCAATGATAAAATGGTGAATTCTTTGACTCAGCCGCAGATACTTACGCCTACGCTCTCTTACAAGTACAATACCTTGCATTTTGATATTTCAGCAACCTCTTATAATGACGATAGAGTTACGCTATACCAAAGTTATCTTGAAAATTTTGATAATGAATGGTCTAAACTTTCCGAAGAAAATGTAAAGGAATATACAAACTTGCCCGAAGGCACTTATACCTATCATGTCAGAGCCAAAAATGTATATGGGAAACTTAGCAAGGAAGCAACTTTTAAGTTTGTCATCTTGCCACCTTGGTATCGCACAGGTTGGGCTTATTTATTATATTCTTTTATTTTAGTAGGATTTGTATGGGGATTAGTGAGATGGAGAATTCACTCTATACAAAAAGAAAAAGAAGTTCTGACAGAAAAAGTTACAGAACGTACCCAAGAACTTGCCCATGCCAATAAAGAACTCAACGTTACTCTCCAACAACTCAAAGAGCAAAACGAAGTAATTCAACAGAAATCTGATGAGTTAGCCGAAGCCAATCAACAACTTTTTGATTTGAATACAGCATTGAGTAAGACTGTATCCCAAGTCCAATTGGCTCATAAACAAATAGAAAGAAACAGAGATGAGCTTAGCAAACAAAAGGAAAATATAGAAAGCAGTATTCGCTACGCTCGTCGTATCCAAGATGCGATGTTGCCTTATGAAGCCAAATTGAATATTTGGTTTCCTGAATATTTTATCTTTTACAAGCCAAGAGATATAGTAAGTGGAGACTTTTATTGGTTTACAGAAAGAGATGGCAAAATCATCATTACTGCGGTGGATTGTACGGGGCATGGAGTCCCTGGTGCTTTTATGAGTATGATAGGTTTTTCTATGCTTTCTCAAGTAGTAAATGAGAATAATATCACCCAATCCGATGACATACTCAATCACCTACACGAAGGAATCAGACACTCTCTCAAACAAGAAGAGAGTGAAAATAGAGATGGCATGGACATGGCTCTTTGTGTGATAGATAAGCAGAAAAATACATTGGATTTCAGTGGAGCTAAAAATTCATTATTTATCTACCAAAACGGCACATTAGAAACTGTAAAAGCAGACAAAATGCCAATAGGTGGTATTCAAAAAGAAGAAAAACGTATGTTTACCAAGCATACATTTGATATTAGTACACCTACCAATGTATATATGTTTACTGATGGTTACCACGACCAATTTGGTGGCGAACAGGGTAAAAAATTTATGACCAATAACTTCTTTGCCTTGATAGAACAGATAGCCTCCAAACCTATGGAAATGCAAAGACATATCATAGAAACAACGATGAGTGACTGGATGAGCGGATACGAACAAATAGACGATATGCTTATCATTGGCTTAAAAGTTTCTTAAAATAGAAATATATCCTAAGAGCATTTTACTTGTTTGGATTATAAAAGTTTTTGTGATTATCTTTGCACTATGATAGCCAAGCCCAAACTTCAAATCAAATTAAAAGACACGCTTGTTACAGATAATCAAGCAATTACTCCTCCGCTCAAAGACATTCGGAAAATGAGTCTGGAAGAGATACAGAGTTTTTTTGTAAGACATGGAGAAAAAGCCTTTCGCGCCAAGCAAGTATATGAGTGGTTATGGAAGAAATCTGTTGTTAGCTTTGACTATATGACCAATCTATCAGCCTCTCTACGCCAACTACTTTCTAAATATTTTATTATCAATCCTGTACATATTTCTGAAAAACAAATCAGTAAAGATGGCACTATCAAAGTCGGCTTTAGGTTATTTGATGGAAACTTGGTAGAAGGCGTACTCATTCCCGCCGATGACCGCATGACCGCATGTATTTCTTCGCAAGTTGGCTGTTCTTTGACCTGCAAATTCTGCGCTACGGGCTACATGGACAGAGTTCGCAACCTCGACCCCGCCGAGATATATGACCAAGTCGTACTGATAGACCGTATAGCCAAAGAGCATTATCAATTACCGTTGACCAATATCGTCTATATGGGCATGGGTGAGCCTATGCTCAACTATGCCAATGTACTGAAATCCACAGAATTAATCACCTCTCCCGAAGGTTTGGGAATGGCAAGCAAGCGCATTACAGTTTCTACGGCTGGTATTGCCAAAATGATAAAAAAGTTAGGTGATGATGGTGTTAAGTTCAACTTAGCCCTTTCCCTGCACGCCGCCAATGACACTAAGCGCAACCAAATCATGCCTATCAATGAGAGCAATACCTTAGAGGCACTGCGCGACGCACTTAAGTATTTTTACCAAAAAACGAAGAATAAAGTAACCTTCGAATACATCGTTTTCAATCACTTTAATGATACACTCAAAGATGCGGAAGAGTTATACTACTTTTGCAAACACCTACCCGTCAAGGTAAATATTATTGAGTATAATCCTATCGCTGAAGCAAGATTCGAGAACGCACAAGAAGATAAAATCACAAAATTTGCCAACTACTTAGAAGCCAAAGGAATAGTAGTGAATGTGCGTCGCAGTCGTGGCAAAGACATAGATGCGGCTTGTGGGCAGTTAGCCATCAAAGAGAAAAATAACAACGCATAGATACCTCATTAGGCGGGCTTTATCATATTATATCGTGGCATCAGGTAAGCGAAATACGTCTTGATATCTCCTCATTAATTTTTTGAAAAAGTTTCAGAGGGTGCATAGTCCTCCAATTCACCGTTTCCAAATTTCCCCCAAAGTTGATAAAAGAGTCTATATTGTATTTTTTCCATTCATCTAATACAAAATCCCTAAAGCCTATCGCAGTAATCCACCCGTCTTCTACATCATCAAACCATTCTTCGTAATAGCAATCATCAGAACCATGAAAATTCATAATATTTTCACCAATTACAATAAAATATTTGATACCCTCTTGGGTTAGATAATCTATCACATTGCGTTTGAGGTGCATAACATCATTGTGCAAAGTATCATTCCACTCTCCTATCATTTCCATAACAGCCACATGATGACGATAATCCGCAAACAAGAGCTTCATGTACAAAGTCTCCGAGCCTATCTCGTCCCAATACGGATGTATATAATATCCATAAATATCATTCCTATACATGGTAAAATCATATTCTTTCTTATAAAAGGGCGACTGCTTGTCCTCATTAGCAGAATAAATACTTTCCCAACGATAAAAAGGCTCTATGTCGTGCATATTTTACTAAAGTATATCTGAATCAAAAGATTAAATACAAAAAATCAAAAAATTGAATTATTTATGCCAATATACACAAGGTTTTCACAAAATTTGTAAGAGTGATTTAAAAAATTGGCACTATTTTTTTGCAAACTATCTATGTCGCAAAATTTTTATCTCAAACCCAAATATAGTTTCAAAATTACTTTTGCCTGATAAATCAATACATTAAGCACAAATTCTTATAAGCAAACTTTTTGAAACCTTCATAGGACAATCGTATGAACAAACTTATCGCTATCGTTACAATTGCGCTGTTTTGCAGTGCGTGTGTAAGTACCAAGGATTACAAATCCTTAAAAGCCAAATTAGGACAAGAAGCAGAAAGAAATCAAAAACTTGCTGCTGAAAACCAAAGACTTAAAAAAACTGTCAGTGAACAGGAAAACGGCGTTGGTTTTGTCAAATCTGAGAATACCGCACTCAAAGAGGAAGTAAAAAAGCTAAAAGCAGACATCGAAGACCTCAAACAACGATTAGACGCAAAAGCTAAAAATGACCTAAGTACCAAAGAGATACAGTGGAATGAGGCTAAGTATCAAGCCGCTCGCACAGCTACCAAAGAGGATTACCTCAGTCGTGAGGAGCAAAATGTCTTCTACTATCTCAATTTGGTACGAATGAACCCTGCACTTTTTGCAGAAACTTTCTTAGAGAGGTTTATGCAAGAGTCTGAATTCAACAACAACCCCAACAGTCGTTCGCTATTTAACGAACTGCGTAATATGCAAGCCATGCCTCCTATCAAGCCAAGTAGAAAGCTATGGGAATATGCCCAATGCCATGCGGTAGAATCTGGCAAAACAGGCTACACAGGACACGAACGCGTCAAAGCCTGCGAGAAAGGTCATGCGGCAGAGTGCTGTTATTACGGAGAAGATGCCTATTCAGGTCTCAAAATCGTCATCCAATTGCTCATAGATAGCGAGGATACTTCACTTTCCAATAGAAAGGCATTGCTGAGCGATTATAAAAACATGGGCGTTTCTATCCAATTGCACAAAACTCATTCTTATGGGGTAGTTATAGATTTACTTTAAAAAAGTCCCCATTTTAAAGCAATAATTTTCATTAACCTACTATTTTTGTAGCCGATATTTTTGAGTTTATCAAATTATTAACAATAAAACTGATTTCTAAATATGAAAAAATTATTATTCTCATTGCTTATTTGTTTGTTTGTTACTACTGTTTTTGCTCAAGAGGAAGATAAAGAAATAACCAAACAAGCCAAAGAGGCATTCAAAAATGCAGAAAAAGCATTTAAAAAAAATGATTTTAATACTGCCAAAGTAGAAATAGACAACGCCCTCAAATCGCAAAAAGTAAGTAGCGACCCCAAAACTTGGTTAGTCCGTGGACAAATTTACAAATCATTGGCTATTGCCGCAGACTCGAATAACATAGCAGAGATAGAGCCGCCTCTCAAAGAAATGATTACTTCATTTGAAAAAGCTGTAAGTTTGGACAATAAATATAAACTTTTATATGTTGATAATGAGCTTAATAACATCTGGAGTGTGTTTTTTAATAGAGGAGTAAATGCCTATAATGCCAATAACGGAAATATCGCAGTCAATTATTTTGACAAAACTGATTTGATTATTTCTAAAGATTCTTCTGCACTTAATAATGCTTTCCTATTGGGCATGGGATTGAAAGACAGGGACAATAAGCAGTACAAAGCAATTTGTAATAGAATCCTTGCTTCTCCTCATTTCAAAGATAAAAGCTTGGCTTACTATATGTTAGCTGATATTACCAATAGAGTAGATGGCAAACCAGAGGAAGCATTGGAAATTGCAAAAAAGGGAGCGGCTGCCTATCCTCAAAGCAAAGACCTCATGCTTGTACAAGTAGATTTGTACCAGAAATTGAATAAAATCCCTGAAGCAGTTGCAAGTTTGGAACAGGCACTTTCCAGAGACCCAAACAATGATTATCTCTACTATGTATTAGGCTTTTTCTATCAAAAGCTCAATAACTCTGATAAAGCCATAGAAGCCTATAAAAAATCTGTTTCTCTCAAACCAGACAATTTTGACGTTATCTATGAATTAGGTGCGGCATATTACAACAAAGGTGGTGCGATTGGTAAGCTAATCAACAACTTTAGCTTAGAAGAACAAAAAGCTAAAGAAAAAGATGGCTCTTTGAAGCAGATGACTGATGAGATGAAAAATCTTTACAAGGAATCTCTGCCTTACTTCGAGAAAGCCGTCAAAATCAAACCTACTGACCCCAATGCGATTGGTGCTTTGATGAGTGCGGCAAACGGTTCTGAAAACTATGCTTTAGCATTGCCTTACATAGAAAACGCCATCAAGGAAGAGCCTAAAAATGTGGAATTTTTACAACACTTGTCTTCTATTTACAACAAAACAGGCAAGCCAGAAGCGGCTATACCTTATTATGAAACAGCTCTCAAAGGTGATGATTTGAATTTGGAATTATTAGAAGGTTTGTTTAATGCTTGCAAAAATGCTAAAAAGTACCAACAAGCAGTTCCTTATATAGAGAAAGCCGCAAATACACTTGCCACAGAAATTTCTCTATGGGAAAATCTATCAACACTTTACTTCTTTATGGGTGAAAAAGCAAAAGCAGAAGCCATAGAAAAAAAGATAGAAAAGTTAAATAAGAAAAACTAAGAGAAAAGTCAAGTATTTGATTTTAAGCCTTTTTAGAATAAAAGATGTTCTGAAAAGGCTTATTTTTTTAAATTTCTTTTATCATATCATAGTTTTCTCCCTGATATAAGAATTGTCCTAAAATGCGAAAACCATTTTTCTGATAAAATCGAATCGCTCTCATATTACTTTTTTGTACGCCACCCCAAAGAATTACGCGCTTAATTCCTTTGTCCTTTGCCTCATTCATAACAAAATTAAACAAAACTGTACCTAAACCGCTACCATGCCATGCGTCCGCTACGGAAGGTGCAAAAGTGCAATCTGTCGTATTACTAAGGCTAAGATAATAAGCCTCCAAACGGGATTTGTCATGTTCCAAATAACCGATTTTTATAATCGCATAACCAATAATTGCTGATGTATGCGCCTCTTGGGCTATGTACCCTTGATAATTTACGTCTTTATGCAAAGAAATAATTGTTTGGTTATCAAATACATGGGGAGCAAATCTTTTTTTAGTTTCATCGCTTAAGCCATGCCAATAAGCAATTAATAATTCGGTGTCTTGTAGGTCAAGTTTTCTTAAAATGATGGTTTGATTATTTTGGAGAGAAATGAACATAGGCAATAATTATTTTTTGTAAAGCAGTATTTTTAAAATTTTACATGAAATATGATTGAAGTATATTATTTCCCTTACCAAATACGTACATCAAAAGACTCGTCAAAAATTAGGCGAATTGCCGCTATATCATCATAAGG
>JALOMS010000079.1 GCA_025455345.1 Thermoflexibacter sp.
TATCTAAAGAATCCGTTTGTCTGAAGGCAAAAATGTAGAGCAGGTGAGCTAATAGAAAGAAGCCCAAACCTAAAATAAATAGTTGATTATTAGAGCTTTCTAATAGCAAAGCTATGTCTCCAAACCAAGAAAATACAAAGGCACTTAGTATCAACCACACAAACTTAGTCTTAGGTACTGAAAAATAAAGATACAAAGCCAGACAAGGCATAATTAAGGGCTTGAAAATGAAATCCAATATAGGTTCATTCATGTATCGCCCAATAAGCTGTCCAATAAAGATAATCCAAAAACATATTTTAAAAATATTGCCCATTTCTCTATATATTTCTAATTCAACAAATTGATATTAATGATAATCAATACGTGAGCTTGCAGTATTACCCAAAATTACGTTATTTTGGAAGAAAAACGAGGTGAATTACAAAAAACTTTGCCAAGATGAAAGCCCAATCTCCAACCTTGATAAATCTCTATGCGGAAGAGTTTGATATGCTATCATTGTATTTTTCTAAGGATTGGGAAAAGATACAATGATATAAATTAGGTGCTATCAAACTTTTTCCTATATTTGAGCTAAGTACAATAAAACATATCTATCAGACTCATCCTCATTTTATTATATTAACTTAAACTTTATCTATGCAATTACCTTTACCCAAAATCCAATCTTTTTACTTATTCTTTTTATTTGTTTTTCTTCTGATTGATTATGGCTATTCTGCTCCTTTGGCTTGGCACAAAGTAGAAGGCTATATTACTGATAATGATACCAAAAAGCCAATTGCAGGAGCAAATATTTCTATTAGGGCGATAGGCGTAGGAGCTTTCTCAGATTCCACAGGGTATTTTGTCATGCGTGTTCCTCAAGGAAGATATGATGTATTTATTACAAGCGTAGGTTACAAACTGAAGGTACGAAATATAGAAGTCAAAGACAAAATCCGTTTAGATGTAGAGCTAAATGTAGAAGTTAAACAGTTAGAAGAAGTCATCGTTACTGGTAAAACTGCTGACCACAATGTCAAAGAAGCACAAGTTGGAAATATCCAATTGGATATAGCTCAGTTGCAGAAAACTCCTATTGTCTTGGGCGAGCCAGATATTATAAAAACGCTCATCTTACAGCCTGGGGTAAATACCGTAGGGGAAGGCGCAGGGGGATTCAATGTCAGAGGGGGGCGAGCTGACCAAAACTTGGTACTGATAGACGGCGCACCTATTTTTAATACCTCTCATCTATTGGGCTTTTTCTCTAATGTCAGCCCTGACGCAGTACAAGAAGTGAACCTCTACAAAGGACATATTTCACCCCAATATGGAGGTAGAGTATCTGCACTCTTGGATATGAAAAGCAAGAATGGCAATGAAGAGGGCATGAGCTATACAGGAGGCATAAGCCCGATGAGTTTGCGATTATTTGCAGATGGGAAAGTTGCTAAGAATTTGACTATGGTAGCGGGTGGCAGAGTTGCGTATCCTAATTGGATAATCAACTTGTTGCCCGGAGAGTTTAATCAAAACAAGGCATTTTTCTATGACGCAAGCCTCAAATTAAACTATAAATTAAATGAGAAAAATCGGCTTTCCTTATTTGTTTATCGCAGTTTTGACAATTTTAAGTTTCCTGAAGATACTTTGTATCGTTGGAACAATGATATAGCTTCTTTCCAGTGGCGTTCGGCTCTGAGCAAGAAAATTTCGGTTAATTTTTCAGCAATACATAGTGGTTATAAATACAATATTGAAGGGCTTAAGCCTTTTTTGGAATTTGTAACGACCTCATCTATTCAGCATAGGGAACTTAAGTTAGATTTTTCTTACCTCCCTTCCGAAAAATTTACGGTGGATTTTGGAGGTAGTACCATTTGGTATAGTCTTAGCCCCGCAAGCCGTAAACCCAATGGGGGAGAAAGTAGTATTAATCCTCTTACTTTGCAAAACGAAAGAGCCAGAGAATCTGCTTTTTATGCCAATACCAATTGGGAAGTAGCAGATTGGTTGAGCTTACAAGTAGGGTTGCGTTATTCCTACTTTAGTCAAGTGGGACAGAAAGATATTTTTTCCTATCAAGAAGGGCAACCTAAAAGTTTGCAAACCATTATAGATACTGTAAGTTATCAAAAAGGAGAAAATATAGTTAATTATGGAGGTTTAGAACCAAGAGCAGTTTTGCGTATTGGGTTAGATGACTTTAATGCGTTGAAAATCAGTTATAATCGTTCAAGGCAGTATTTGCATCTGATTTCTAATACTACTGCCATTACGCCTGTAGATTTTTGGAAGGTAAGCGACCAGTATATCCCCCCCCAACTCTCCAGCCAATACTCCATTGGATTTTATCGCAATTTTAAAGAAAATGAGTACGAGGCATCAGTTGAAGGATATTATAAAGACTTGCAGAATTTGGTAGAATATAAGAATAATGCTGTGCTATTGCTCAATCCTGCCATAGAAACAGATATTCTGCGCGCAGTAGGTCGTGCTTATGGGGTTGAATTAAGTATAAAAAAGAACAAAGGAAAAATATATGGTCAAGCCTCTTATACATATTCTCGTTCTTTGGTAGCTGTGCAGACCAGTTTCTCCCAAGAGCAAATCAATGAAGGTGAGTATTTTCCTTCTAACTTTGACAGACCTCACAACCTAAATATTACGGCAATCGTACCTTTGGGCATAGGGTGGACTTTTACATCTAACTTTACATATAGCACGGGACGACCAGCTACCTATCCTGATGGTCTATATAGGTTGGAGAATGCCCTGATTGTGGATTTTGCATTTCGCAATCGCGACAGGATTCCAGATTATCACCGCTTAGATATTTCTTTTTCCAAAGATACTCGTCGTTCCAGAGAGCAAAAAAGGTATCATGTTTGGAATGTCGCTTTCTATAATCTATACGGTCGCCGCAATCCTTACTCCATTTTCATTGCCCAATCGGGAGCTGTGGCTCGCCCTTATCGTTTATCTGTATTTGGGACAGTTATCCCTTCTGTAACTTGGAATTTTCATTTTTAACCATCAATGACACGAATTCTAATGAATATGAATTATTTAATCTTAATATTTTTATTGCTTTTACTGGGTTTATCTGCCTGTGTAGAACCTGTGGGTATTCCTCTGCGCTCAGGAAGCCAAAGATTAGTAGTTGAGGGCATTTTTACCAATGAAGCCGAACCTTGTACTGTAAAACTGTCCTATTCTCAAGATATTAACGCACTCAAAAATATTACTTATGTTAGCAATGCCAAAATAAGAATAACCGATGACAGAGGGAATCATACTGATTTCAGGGAAGTATCTACGCCTTTCCCTTACTATCTAAGCACCAATCGGCAATTTGTAGGAGTCATTGGTCGCACTTATACCCTAAGTATAGAACTTCCTGATGGGAAAAAGTTTGTTTCTCGCCCAGAAACTATGCAATCTGTGCCATCTATCGATAATATTTCCGTAGAGTTTGATAATTCTACCAAATCTTTTAATGGTAATAAATTATTTGGCTATAAGGTTTATTTAGATACCCAAGACCCCATAGAAACAGGAAATTATTATCGTTGGTCTGCTTATACCTATGCTTTCAAACAAACCCGCTTGAAACCCTGCGCCGCATTTAGTCCGCCGATATGCAGGGATTATTATTGGTGCAGAGAAAACGAACAGGACATCATTATTGGCTCTGATGTAGGGCTAAATGGAAATCCTATCAAAAAGCAATACGTACATTTCTCACCAGTATATATCTTAGGGCAAAGTTATGTAGAAGTACGCCAACAAGCAATCAGTCGAGAGATATACCAATATTGGAAAAATTATATAGACCAAACATTGCGAACAGGAAGTATTTTTGACCCAATACCCTCTACAATTGTGGGCAATGTCTATAATCCTAATAATCCTAATGAATTTGCATTAGGTTATTTTTCTGTGGCTTCTGTGTCGGTCAAGCGTTTTATTATCAATAGTATAGATATGCCCAATGGTCGAAATCTGATAGGAACTTATGGAAACAAATATGATAGTAGCCCCTGTCCAGAAGGAACGATTGTTTATACCAATAACCCTCCGCCAGGTTGGTAGTGATGGTATTTTATATTTCACTTTCTAAAGGGAAGCTAACTGTAAATATTGCGCCTTCGTTGGGTTTACTCTCTACCAAAATTTTTCCTTTTAGGGTTTCTACTTGTGTTTTGACCAAGTAAAGCCCTAAACCCTTGCCGTCTATGTGTGTGTGCATACGTTGGTACAGTCCAAAAATTTTATACAAATCTGTGTTTTTCATGTCTATCCCTAAGCCATTATCTTTGACAGAAAGAATGATAAATTCTAAAGACTGATAAATATGAATAGAAATACAGAGTTGCTGGCGCGGATTTCTATATTTAATCGCATTAGAAAGCAAATTATGGATTATATTTTGGATATAACTCTTAATAGAAAATATCTTGCTTACTTCTATATTTTTCTTAATGATGGCATTAGCATTTGTGATTTCATCATGAAAGAAAAATAACTCTGCTTCTATCATTTCTACAATATCGATTTCTTCTTTTACCTTATTCAGGTTTTTGCGAATAGAGATGATTTGAGTAAGGTCTTTGATAACCGTATCTAAGCTATCAGTTGCTTGTTCCAAATGCTTAATTACCTGTTTATTAAACTCATCATCAAATTTCTCTTTGTTAAAAATATTAAGTAATCCTTGTATGCGAGCGATAGGGGAGCGTATATTATGGGAGATGATATATGAAAAATGTTCTAAATCTTGGTTTTGCTTGGTGAGATTGTCCAAAGTATGTTGGAGTTCTGTCGTTCTATCACTAATCCTTTGTTCTAAATCCTTGTTAAGCGCATTGATTTCGTCGTGTTGGCTTTTAATAAGGTCATTACTTTGGGATAATAACTCATTGATAGCCAGTAATTCATGCTGATATTGCTTAAGTTCTGCATTTTGTATTTCTATTTCTGAAGTTTTTACATTCAGTTCCAATGTTCGCTCGTTTACCTTTTGCTCCAAAAGTTCTTTTTGTTGTTCTATATACGTAATATGTTCTTTCTGCAATTCTTCTTTTTCTTCTTTGAGGATATTAATCCTATTAGCAAGTCCCAGAGCTGAAATAATAGTTTCTAACATCGCCCCCAGAGGAGTATAGTATTTTGAAAAAGAGGTAAATGGGATAAAATTATTGGTATATGCCATGACTGCCATGGTAGTAAAAATAGCAAAAATCCCCCAACTTGCCAAAAAATAGCCCGCAGGTTTGTAGCCCTTGCGATAAATTACCCAACCAGTAAATACATAACAAGCAACATTGACCAATAAAAAAGTATGTAATGCCTTGAACAATACCCCACCAAAACCCAATAGATTAGTTATAATATGCAAAATAGAAATAAATAATAAAGCCATCAACCCTCTATAAGTCCAAGGACTGTATTGCTTGACTTTCAAAAAACTAATTGTAAATAATGTAATAAAAGGAATATACAATGCCCCCGACAAAAATGAATATTGGGTAACTATCTCGCCCCGCCACTGAGGAATAAAAAGCCCTAAATATCCTCTAATATTAGCAATATTTAGTCCTATAAGTACAGAATAAATCACATAATATAGGTATGAAATATCCCGAATCGCCAAGAAAACAAAAAGATTGTACAAAGCCGCTAATAAGACCACTCCAAAAAATATCAATTCAATCATATACCTCTGCAAAAGCGTATTGAGTACCTTATTTTGCGAAATCGCTTTGATATCTACAATAATATAACGCTTCGAGGTAAGTCTGATGTAGTAGGTTTGTGCTTCTTTGATGTCTGATAGAGGCACTTCTATGATACAATGAGTTGAGGCTATACTTTCGGTAGAGATAGGGAAATTTTTGCCTGTAACTCTATAATCATAAGCACCTGTGGCAGTTGGGAAATAAAAAAAGACACTGTCTAAGTCCGAATTATCTATTTGTATATAATATCGCTTGTCTGATTGGACTGCAAGGTCAAACTTAAGCCAAACCGCAGAGGTAGTGGTAGAGAGATTCAAAATATCTTGCGGGAAAGCCCTAAATTTTTCATTCATTGCTTCTTTACTGACCTGCTCGAAGGTCATAGTTCTTTGCTTGTCCTCAAGATACTCGCATGATTTGCCCAAATAAATTACTTCCTCATTCCCGTTAGCTAAAACTTGGGTAGGTAAGTTAAATACAACAAATAAAATAAATGCGAAAGACGAGAAAAACTTGGGCATAGTTAAACTGTAAAGTAAAAAAGTAATAGTTTAGGCAAATGAATATAATTACTAATTTTACTATAATTCGGAATCAAAAATACTTACATTTTGACAAAAACGAAGCAAATTTCTTAGATTTACCAAATAATTTCACGGTCAGAATTCCCTTAAAATGAAAATATTAGCACTTCGTTTCAACAATCTTAATTCTCTTCGAGAAGGAAAACCATATTTTAATATCGATTTTCAAGACTCTCCTCTCAAAGATACAGGGCTTTTTGCCATTATAGGCGCAACTGGGGCAGGCAAAAGCACTATTTTGGATGCTATTACACTTGCCTTGTACGGCATCGCTCCACGCTTTGGTAGAGAAAAAGCACACGAAATACTCAGTAGAGGTACGAGTGATTGTTTTTCAGAAGTAGATTTTGAAGTAAGGAACAAATCTTATACCTCAAAATGGTTACTTAACAAAAAAATTAAACGAAATGGAGAAATAGAATACATTGAAAAAATGGCATTGGCAGAAATTAACGGCACTATCATAGAAGCCAATAAAATCTCCGAAGTCAAAAAAATGATAGAGCAAATTACAGGGCTTGATTATCACCGATTTCTGCGCTCTGTGATGTTAGCCCAAGGCGACTTTTCTGCTTTCTTGAAAGCTGACGATAAGAGTAGAGGAGAGTTGTTAGAAAAAATTACAGGCACAGAAATCTATTCGCAACTCTCTAAACGCGCAGATGAAAAACGGTTCGAAGAAAAGAAAAAATTGGAATTATTGGAAAGTCAGATAGATGAAAAAAGACTGCTTGATGAGGAGCAAAAAACAGAAATTAATTCCCAAATTATGCATTTCCAAGAAAATAAAACCGAGTTAGAAAAACTTATACAAACAACCAATGAGCGTACTAAAAAGCTAAAAGAAATAGAAGAACTGACCAAACAATTAGGTGATTTTGAGGCGATTCATAAAAATGCACTCTCACAAAAAGACCACGCACAAAAAGACTTTGAGCAATTAGAAAGACATGAAAAAGCAAATCTGTTCAAGGGAGAACTGGGAGAAATAGAAACCTTAGAAAGATTGGTAAGTGATGAACAAGCAAATCTCCAAGAGCAAAAGATAAAATTGCCTCAAAAGCAAGAAGAAAGCAAAAAACAAAAAGAACAAACAATCCAAGCAAGAGAAAAATTAGCAGAAGTAGAGAAAGCACAGACCATAGAAATGCCTAAAATAGCCCAAACAGAGAAATTGGATTTTCAAATTATTGAGAATCATAAGCATTTGGACAAAACCCGCGCCCAAATCGGAGACCAAAGCAAAAAATTGGGTGCATCACACCTCCAGAAAGACAGCCTCCTACAAGAAATCAAAATACAAAAGGAAAATTTAGGGCAATTAAAAAATTATTTGATAGAAAATCAAAGAGATAAGACACTCATTCAAGATTTAGGTACTATCCAACAAAAAATAAATTACCTCTTTGAACTTAAAAAAGAGTTAGATAAAAACAATAAAAAAAAGCAAGAAAATGCTTTATCATTTAGCAAAATAGAAGCAAAGCAACAAGAACTTAAGGAAATCTTGGTCAAACACAATAATGAAGTAAATAACATAGAAGAGCAACAAAAACAAATCCAATCCCAAATCGACGAAGTTGCCAAAAACAGCAAAACAGAAGATTATGAAGCATTGTATTTGCAAGCTTTCAAAGAAATGAACATCTATGAAAGAATAGTAGAAAACTCAATGAATTTCAATGCATTGACTAAGCAAACCCAACAGATTAAGCAAAATATTCTTACTCACAAATCAGACCAAGACCAGCTCCATCAGGATTGGGGACAGCAGAAACAAGCATTTGCCCATGCCAAAGAAAAACTTGACTTAGCAATCACGCTCTTTGAGCAGGAAAAAGTAATCCAAAATTATGAACAAACCCGCAAACAACTCAAAGAAGGCAAAGAATGTCCCGTCTGTGGGGCTACACATCACCCTTGGGCAAGCTATCATACCAATGTAGAAGAGAAAGAAAAAGCATGGAAAAACTATCAAAATGAAGTAGATACAATAAACCAAAATGTACAAAAAACAGAATTGCGCCTAAAAGAAATAGAAATCACTATCAATCAACTCAACCAACAATTAGCAGATAATTTGTTAGAAACAAAAAAATTAGAAGAACAACATCACATCTATGCGACAAGTATTTCTTCAGAAATAACCATAGAACAAACTACGCACTTGCAAAATCAATTTGAGCAAAAAAAACAAGAAGTCAAAGAAATAGAAAAGCAACACCAATGGATACAAGATAAAAGAAATCTAATTGAAAAATTAGCTAAGGAGAAGGAACAATGGAAAGAAAAAATTCAATACACAGAAAAAGAACACATTAAGACAACTTCTTCTTTAGAAAATCTCAAGAAAGAAATACAAAATATAGAAGAAAATATAGCGCAGATGATGGACAAAGGTAAGCAAGAAAAGGATTACCTAAACAATATTTTACAAACCTATCAAACAAGTATTCCTTTGGAAAAAGAAAGAGAAGAATGGCTGGGAAAGTTAGAGGATAAGGTGAATAAATACATAGCGTGTATTGATAATGAAAGACTTATTTCTGAAAAAATTATAAAATTGGAAGGAGAAGAAGGTCAGATACTTGCTACGATGGTCGAGTTAGAAGAAAATATCAAGCATTTGATGAAAGAAGAGCAAAACTTACAAGCTATTCTTAGAACTTTGCAAGACGAACGCAACCGCTTGTTTGGGGAGAAAAATACTCAAAAGGAAAAAGAGAGAATCAACCTGACACTCAAAAATGCACAAGAAAATCTTAAAGTTTTAGAAGATGTATCAGCGAATTTGGCACAGGAAACCAGTATCCTGATGAGTAATATTGCCCAATCAGAAAATCGCCTCAAAGAAAATCAAAACCTCTTAGGAAGCAAAAAACAAGAGCTAATGCAAAAAATTAGTGCTGATTTTGAAGATATTGTGAGATTAAAAGCCGCACTGCTCAACAATGAAACGGCATCAAATATTCGCAAACAGCAGGAAATGCTCCACAAAAAATTGGTAGAATCTTCCACCAATATCACAAGAACCAAAGACGCACTCAATAAAGTCTTGCAAGAAGACGAAGCATTAGCAGTAGCTATCAATTATGGCGAGCAGATTAAGCTCTTAGCAGAAGATTTAGAAAAATACAAGAAAGATTATGCAACAACCATTGAGACTCTGAACGAACTGACTTTCAGGCTTAGAGAAAATGATAATCTTGAAAAACAATTTTTAGGAAAACGCAAAGAAATAGCCCAACAACGCAAAGAATACAATAAATGGGAAATTTTAGTCGACCTTATTGGCTCGAAGAGTACCCATAAGTTACGTATTTTTGCCCAAAGTCTTACGCTCTCTCACTTAATTACTTTGGCAAATTACCACTTAGAAAAACTCAATCCGCGTTATCATTTGCAGAAAAAAGCAAAATCAGAATTGGAAATGGAAATCATAGATAGAGACCAAGCTGATAATATCCGTTCTATCAATACTTTATCTGGTGGAGAAACTTTCTTAGTAAGTTTGGCATTGGCTTTAGGGCTTTCTGACTTAGCAACCGCAGGAAGACAAACCCAAATTCGTTCTTTGTTTATTGATGAGGGTTTTGGAACACTTGACCCACGTACTTTGGACGAGACCATTACTACTTTAGAAAACCTACAGTTAGGAGGAAAACAAATTGGCATTATTTCTCATGTTGAGGAGCTAAAATCGAGAATTTCCACCCAAGTTCAAGTACACAAACAGGGCAATGGGGTCAGTACCTTGAAAGTAGTTGGGTAAGGGTATGACTTCTTACCCAACTGTTATAATTGAGCCAATATTTTATGTCTTATCGCTATTCATGTTTTTTTTCCGCAAACCTGTTTTCGCCAACCATCTTGGCAATATTATCGCCCCTGCTAATAGATAGGGATAATAGGTAAACAATCTCCAAAATTGGGCAACAGCATGGCTAAAAGAGCCTATAAATTCATAGAAAAAACGACCAAATACCAATTCTGCCAAACCTGTAGCTCCAGGCGTAGGAGAAATGAGCATGATTATCCACATCAAAATATGACGGGCAAATACTAACCAATGTCCTGATACAGAAATATCTGTAAAAGCTTCCAACAAGCAATTTACCATGAAATAACGTGCTGTCCATACAAAGAGTGTAGAAAGACCAGCCTTCCACCAATATCCTCCCCCCACTCCTTTTAACTCTGCCGAAGCGATGATGACCTCATCTCCACTTTCTGCGGCGGCGTGTTGCCATCTTTTTAAGAAAGGAATAGATGTTACCTTAATAAGAAACCATTTAAACGCCTCTGGTTTAAACAATAAGCCCACAGCAAAAAATACATTATACACAAAAATCAAAAAGTAACTTGCCCAAAAAGTTACTTTTAATCCCATAGAAAGTATGCCAAAATCTCCAAATTGGCTCTCATCAGGAAAAACTGACCCCTGACTAAACACAATAGCCAATGGAGCCGCAATTAGAAAAAAGGTATTGTCCAATAAGGCAGTTACCATCACATAAGCCAATGATTTACCAAAGGAAATGCCCTCCCGATTCAATATAAATACAGCTACTGCTGTTCCCCCTACTGCCGAAGGAGTTACCGCAGAAGAAAATTCCCACAAAAGAATTACATAAACACTTGATTTCCAACTTAATGCTTTTTGGGTTACGTGTCTAATCCTATACATATACCCCGCATCTCTAATCACCAAAACTACCACCGCCATTAGTATCCATATTGCACTTGCTTGACTGAATCTTTCTACTAATTCCGTAGGATTCATATTATTATAAAAATCATATACAATATAAGCCAAACCAATAAATACAGGTAGTATGACCTTCGCAGGGCTTAGTGTTTGTAAAACTTTTTTTTGTTCTATCTCTGATTGATGTAATTCCATTGCTTTTTTTAATACTGAATAAGTTTATGTGTAGTGATGATTAATCAATAAGTTGTTGTTTATCTTTGTTTTAATATTAAGAATATTCTTTATGTACAAATTTATTAATAAATAATTCATTATACAAAACTCAAGGAATAGCGTATAATAAGCCCAATTAGATAAATAAAAAATTTGTAAAACTTATGATAGGAGCAAATATAGCTATCTTTTTATCATTCGCAAAGGCTTTGTAAGTATTCACAACTTTATAAGGCATAAAATACCACAAATAAGAGTAAATCCACTTGAGATTTTAATCGTATAGAATGATAGTTATTTTTGTAAAATGTATGATAAATCTTATTTTTACATCATCGTTGTTTTTTATTTATAAATACTACTTCCAAATATTTAGAATTACATGCTTATTCATTTAGTATATGTGAGTTATAAAAGTGAGAGTTGTACAGAAACAGAAATTGAGAATATATTGAATATATGTCATAAAAATAATCCACTCGTTGGCATTACAGGCATATTATTGTATTCAGAAAAAAAATTTCTTCAGTATATAGGCAATACTGAGCGGTATATTTTTTGTGGGGCTTGGAGAGTTGTAAAAATAGCGTTTATTTTGGGTTTTCCACAACTTACAAAATGGACACCATCTTC
>JALOMS010000080.1 GCA_025455345.1 Thermoflexibacter sp.
GAGTTGGTTCAAGAGGCAAAGTAAAAATATTACTACGCCTACCACTGAAAAAAAAGATGCTCCTTCAGGCTTGTGGAAAAAAACTCCTTCAGGCAATATCGTACATATCAAGGAGTTAAGAAATAATTGCTACGTATCCCCTACTGATAGTTATCACTTCCCCATAGGCTCTAAAGAATATTTTGAGATACTGTTTGACGATGGAGATTTTACAGAGATAGACGCAACTATGATGTCTGGCGACCCATTAAAGTTTGTAGATAACAAGCCTTATACCCGACGCATTAAAGATAGTCAGGAGAAAACAGGTCTTAAAGATGCTTTGCGTTCTGCCCATGGCAAGATGAATGGGTTAGATTTGGTTGTTTCGTGTATGGATTTTGATTTTATTGGAGGTTCTATGGGTTCTGTGATGGGCGAGAAAATAGCAAGAGCGATAGATTTTGCTCGAATTAATCGCTATCCTTTGCTTATTATCTCTCGCTCGGGCGGGGCGCGCATGATGGAAGCAGGCTTTTCTTTGATGCAAATGGCAAAAACTTCTGCCAAATTAGCCTTACTCTCCGAAGCTAAAATTCCCTATATTTCTCTAATGACTGACCCGACAACGGGTGGAGTATCTGCTTCTTTTGCTATGTTGGGCGATTTTAACATTGCCGAGCCTAATGCTTTGATAGGTTTTGCTGGACCAAGGGTTATTCGCGAAACTATTGGCAAAGACCTTCCTAAAGATTTTCAAACAGCAGAGTTTTTGTTAGAACACGGTTTCTTAGATTTTATTGTTGATAGACGCAGACTTAAAGAAAAACTCACCTTATTGATTAAGATGTTAAAATAAGACATACTGCCTAATCTATCATATTTTTGTGAATGTAAATAAATCAAGTGTCGCTTTAAGTTTTATCTAATGAAAAATCCATTCTATCATTTTTTGATGACTTTTTTGATGACATCTTTTGCTTTTGCCCAATCTAAGCAAAGTGGGACTGTGAAGCAAATAGACAAGGAATTTGGTAAAATTATAGCCTCTAATGCTGAACCAGAAAAGGTAGCAAGTGGATTAGTATTTACCGAAGGTGCTTTATGGCATAGTGGAGGATTCTTAATTTTTAGTGATATTCCCGCTAATCGCATTTACAAATTGGTAGGCAATGGACAAGTAGAGGTTTTTATGGAAAAAAGTGGTTATAGCGGCAAGGATTCGCCTTCTGGAGAAATAGGTTCTAATGGCTTAGGCTATGACCAAGAAGGTAGGCTACTACTTTGTCAGCATGGGAATAGACAATTAGTGAGAATAGAAAAAGACGGCTCTCAAACGGTCTTAGTAAGTCATTATCAGGGCAAACGGCTTAATAGTCCCAATGATGTAGTTTGTCGTAAAGACGGGACTATTTATTTTACCGACCCATCTTGGGGTTTGGAAAAAAATAGTAATAAACCCCAAAGAGAAGTCAGCTTCAATGGAGTATATCGCTACGCCAATGGACAATTATACTTGGTAGATAGCACTTTAGCAAAACCCAACGGCATAGCTCTTTCACCTGACCAAAGGATTCTTTATGTGGCTGATATTAGCAAAAAATGGTTTGCTTACGATTTGAATAAAGATGGCACTGTTAAGAGCAAACGCTTATTTTTTGACGCTTCTTCTATCAATAACATAGGACACATGGACGGTATGAAAGTCGATACCAAAGGATACGTGTATGCTACTGGACCCGACGGCGTAATGGTCTTCTCTCCCAAAGGGAAGTATATAGGAGCTATTCAGTTTGCTGAAATCGCCGCTAACGTTGGTTGGGGTGATAAAGATGGCAAAACATTGTATGCTACCTGCCAAACGGGAGTATATCGAATTAGACTAAAAAATAAGGGATTGAGGTATGTAAAATGATACTATTCATACTATTTCCCTAATTTTTGCCCCAAATATCTTCCAAAACTTAATGCAGGAGTAAGTAACATTCCTCCACAAAAAGCATTGCCACTGGTAGCCCCTGCACCCAAAATTTCTCCTGAAGCATATAAATTAGGGATAACCTTCCCTTGGGCAGTGGTAACTTGTAAGTGTTGATTGACTGTAATTCCTCCAAAAGAAATCAAAGAAGATAGATAAGTCAATAAGGCATAAAAAGGTGGCTTTTGTATTGGGAACTGAAGGTTTTTGCGCCCAAAAGCCTTATCTTGTTGAGTTTTTACTGCTTCATTATAACTAATGATGGTTTTATTCAGGTTATCTTCTCTAATGCCTATCTTCTTTGCCAATGCAGAAATACTATCTGCCTTCCAAAGAAATTGACCCTTTTCTGCCTCTTCCTGAATACGTTGGGGGGAAAATTGGGGAATGATAGACATTCCTTCGCTCATTAAAGCATTCTCGTCAAAAATAGCCCAAAATCTCCAATTAGGTTGTTGAGCAACTATGCGTTCTCTCACATCAGGACTTGGCTCGTCTTCGTGCATAAAGCGGAAACCTTCCTCATTGACATATATTTCTCGTGGTGGTCTATCTATGGAATTAGAAACTTTTGCCCACACTCTCCAAAAATCAGCTCTTCCTTGTTCTATTTCTATGCCGCCTAATGTTCCCAAATGTTTTTCTGCTCCTCTAAAACCTGCTCCTATTTCCATCGCCGCCTTGATACCATCTCCTTTGCAAAGAGGATTAGCGGTACTTATGAGGCGCGACGCATGAGGCGTAACTTGGGCAAAAAAATCATGGTTAGCCGCATATCCTCCTGTTGTCAATACAGTATTTTTCCCATAAAAATCAATCAAGTCGTTTTGATGATTGGCTTGTATGCCTATGACTTGATTATTCTCTATCAAGATTTTTTCTAATTTGTGATTTAGTCTAAGTATAATTTGTTGTGAATCAATACATTGCTTAAATAGTGGTTCAAAAATCTGTAAGATTGATAATCCTGCATTTTTAATTTCTCTAAAAGCATAATCTGCTGTCCCCCAATAAGTTCTTGGTATTTGGTAAGGCGCATGTCCATAGACAATGGTAGGGGTTTTCTCATCAAATTGGAAACCTAACTGTTCTAACCAATCTATGGTTTTAGGAGCTTCTGTAGTGGCTAATTTAGCAATTTCTGGCACTGCGCTGTGCTGGGAAATACGCATAATATCATCATAATGCTTTTGAGGGGAGTCTTCGATTCCCTTGTCTTTTTGCCTCTTAGTTCCTCCCGCGCTTAGATGCCCTGCGGTCAGGTGTAGCGTACCACCTATTCTATAATCTTTCTCAATCACCAAGATTTTTGCCCCTTGTGCTGCGGCATTGATAGCACAAGACAAGCCTGAAGCTCCCGCTCCAACAATGATGAGGTCAAATTTTTCCATGATGACTACATATCTAAATATTTGAAAAGCATACCCAAACGGTCTTGGTGGTCATAGTCTGGTTCTGAATGATGAAAACTTGCAACTATGTCATACTCAAATCTCTCCAAAGTAGCAATAATACGGGTTAAATCTGCATTATTAAGTTTAAGAGTAAGTTTCATCATATTAGGATTGAGAGGGTCATTTTCCACATAACTACTCAAGATTTTAGTATTATTCGATTCTATTAATCGCGCTATTTCTGTCATTGAGTAGTCATATTCTTTCATAGACAATACCAAGATACCGCCAGGGTCTTTGATAGCATAACTGCGAGCTAAGGCAGAGGTAGTGTCATTCAGAGTAATCATTCCCTTATACTTGCCAAACTCATCTAATACTGCAATTGCTTGAAGGCGATTAGCGTCGGCAATTTTAATAACTTCGTAAAAATGTTGATATTCAGAAACATATATATTTTTGTAGTGTAGCGGAAACTGGCTAATAGTTGCCTCTATGAAGGTAGAATCAAACAACTCATCGTCGGAAATCATACCAAGGTATTCTCCATCTTCGACCACAGCAAGTTGGTTGATTCGAAACTGATTCATCCAATCCATTGCTTTCTTTACAGTATCACTTAATTTGAGCGGTGGAATGATTACATTCAAAAAATCCCGCGCTACCGTATAATCTACTTGGGTTTCCGCCATAACTTTTACAATTTATTTTTTTCTAAAAAGTGAGACGTATATTGATTAAAAATATGAGGATGCTCCATCATAGGCGCATGACCACATCTATCTATAAATCTTAACTCCGCATTGGGTAACAAATGCTCAAACTCGTGAGCTACTAAGGGCGGAGTTATCGTATCGTTTAGCCCCCATACCAATAAAGTAGGTATCGTAATATGTTCCAAATCTTTTGCCATATTGTGTCTTTGGGCAGATTTTGCCACTGCTACTATACAAAGACATTTTGAGATACTATTAGTTACCTCAAAAACCTCATCTACAAGTTCCTCAGTAGCCACATTGGGATTGTAGAAGGTATAAGCAACTCGCTCCTGCACATATTCATAATTACCTCTTTTGGGATAAGAACCTCCCATGCTATCTTCAAACAAACCCGAACTACCTGTCAGCACCAATCTTTTGACCTTTGATTGGTTTTTTAATGTGTAAATCAATCCAATATGCCCGCCAAGAGAATTACCAAGAATAGAGAGATTTTCTAATTGCTTAAAAGTAATAAAACGCTCTACAAATCTGACTAATCCATCTAAGCCTGCATCTTTGAGCGGCATGGAATAAATCGGCAACATAGGAATAATTACCCTATGAGTTTTTATAAAGTGTTGTACTACTCCTGACCAATTGCTCAATGCGCCAAAAAGCCCATGGAGCAACAATAAAATCTCTCCTTGCCCCTCATCTATAAATCTAAACTCTCCCTCCTGTTTGATATTGAATTTCATATAATTCCTAACGTTTTTTATTGCTTGTTGTTTTATCACAAACTTAATAAAATATTTTGCTTTTCAAAATGCTTAAAATCTTTCTAATCAATTTTTAACACTTTTGTTCATCACCATTGCCGCACCCAAAGAAGTTCCTTGAGAAAAGGCAACTGTTTTGACTTGCCAATCTGGAAAGGCAGAAGAAAGTAAACTAACAAAAGTAGGATTTTTCGAGAAACCGCCATCTACAAATAGGGTTTTATACGAAACTGTGGGGTCTAAGATAAGTTTGATTTTTTGAACCTGCGCTCTTACTAAGTCAAGCATAAAAGCCTGATAGGCAATTTCATAAGAAGAATAAACAGCTAAATTGTCTTCTTGGAAAGATGCGCTTGGATTCATGATTTCTTCCTGACTGATATTTGTCGCTATATCTATTTCTTTAAAATAATGAGAGGACTGATGAAAAAAATCGGCTAATCTTTCTGTGGTTTTTTCGTGGAGATTCCCAATAAAAAGTCGCGAAGCCTTCACAGGATTGCCTTCGAAGGTCATATAATTCAAGCAATCTTGCTCCAGTTCGTTGTGGGAAAGCGGGGACTGGGAAAAGGGATTGAGTGCGATGCCCCAAGTACCTGTGGACAATAGGGCAAAAGGGCTATCAGTCAAGGACTTATATGGAATAAGTGAGGCAGAGCTGTCATGTAAACCTACTCCACAAGGAATCTGATTCCCTCTAAATAAGGCTGTTCCATTGTCATAAGTATTAGCAATGGCGGGAAATAAGCGATTTATATTTTCTTGATATACCCAAGTGTGGTAATCCTTCTGAAGAAAATCCCAAAGCATGGTATGACAGCCAATAGAAGTCAGTTCAGAGCTATATTTCCCTGAAAAAAGATAGGCACAGTATTGAGGGAAATGCAAAGAAGCGTTTAACTGCTCAAAAATAGCAGGTTTATGATATTTTAGCCAATAGAGTTGTAAACCAGCATTTAACATTCCCAAAGCGGGGGAGGCAGTTTGTACAGCCAAGTCTGTTTTATTACCGTATTTTTGATAAAAATCATGGAGTATGTCTTCGGGCAAAGGTTTCAAATAGTTATAAAGAGGGGTTAGCACCTGCCCATGCTTGTCCAAGTGTATTAAGGTAGCTCCATAGGTAGTAAAATTTAATCGTTTTATTTCTATATTGGTTTCTTGCTCAATATTTTTCCAAACCCGCTTTATCCATGAAGTAATTGCGAGCAAATCATCACAAGGGAATCCTTCATCATCTTCTATTTCAGGTATTTTCCCTTGTTCTTCGTGGATTACTTGCAAGTCTCCATTATAGAGTAAAAATTTTTTATTGGTTTTGCCAATATCAAAAATAGCAGTAACTTCTTGCATTATTCTACCGAAAAACTATAAGTTATTTTTGCTGTTTTCTCCAAAGTTTTTGCCACTGAGCAGTATTTTTCCAAAGACAATTCTATGGCTTTTTTTACTTTATCTTGGTCTAAATGATTGCCTTTGAGCGCGAAGTGCAAATGAATATCTGTAAAAAGTGAAGGTTCTTTGCCTTTTTCCCTTTCTCCATCTACGGTTACATGATAATCTGTAACTTCTTGTTTTTGTTTTTTCAAAATACTAATCACATCAATACTACTACACCCACCGATTGCGGCTAATAGCATTTGCATAGGGCGGAAAGCCAAATTCCCGCCTCCGATTTCTACTGAGCCGTCCATGTATAGCTTATTGCCTATCTCATTGCTTGCCTCAAGGTGATAATCTTGATTGATGCGTTGGATTTCTATTTTCATCTTACTGACCGTGTTGTTTTCTGATGTAAATAAATAATTTTTCACAAAGTTCATGGATTTGATTTGCCATCTCCTCATCTCCCGTAGCAGTTTGGATAGTATCAGCCATTCCTGCCATAGTATCTACCACAAAATACTTCATTTCATCAGAAAGCATATCTTTTGCCCAAAGGTCTATTCGCATAGTTTCCCTCTGTTCGCCATCCCAAATGCTCAAATTGATTGCTTTAGCTTCTTTCGCCCCATTATTAGGAGCATCACTCGCCTCCCAAAATATTTTATCAGGTAGATTTTCCTCGTCAAGTTCTATGTGTAACCTAATCTGTGCTTGTTTCATCTTTAAGATAATGTTTTAAAAATTTTTTTCTCCTCTCCTGCTCGCAGTTTTGTTAGATAATCAAAATTGTGCTTTTTTTTGTATCACTGACAAATTCTCAAAGAGCTAAGAAAGACTGCAATAATAGTAAAAAAGGGTGAGCTATCTCCACCTTTGGCAAAAATTTGCTTAATTTCCTAAATTCTCTAATATTGAATACTGTATTGATTAATATTTCCACTGGGGAATATTGGCATGAGCGAATACCTTTCCCATTTTGGGTTCGAGAAAAGGAACTCTGTAAGGCACACATCTTACTAAGGGGTCTTCGTTGGCAATATCGAGCATTCCGTAGCCTTCCATGGTAGCTTCGCCAAACCCACAATTAAAGATAAAATCATGTACTTGGGGATGAGCATATAAAGAAAATGGGAAAGTATAACCTCTTACTTCTGCGGAAGGGTCTTGGGTATAGTCATCATAAAGTGCGTAAATACGAGCAAATTTCTTGGACTCTTTCTTGAGTTTTTCTATGTATTGCATATCAGGAATGACTTGAAACTGATAAAAAGACGCTATCTCTTCAGAAGAAAATAAGCCTGAATGTTCCATGCGATACATTGTAGATTCATATAAAAAATCAGAAAATTGGTCTGAATCTGGTAAGATGAAGTCTTTAGAACTCGTTTCCTCATCTAAACTATTGAGCAATACCAAGGGCGAAATACAAATATACTTATTAGGATTATAGAAATGGGGGAGTCTCTCTTCCTCTATTGCTTCAGGACTTACTACCAACTCTCCTATTTCCAATAAATTATTCTTAAATATATTGGTCAAAAAATAATCTATCATCTCCTTGTCCAAGGAAGAAAACACTAAAGTTACCCTACTTGAATAGTAATGTAATCCACGTCGGCTCACACGCGTTTGACCTTTCAATCCTGAAAAATTATAACCCATCGTGCTACCTTCGTATCCCACAAGCAAGTTCCTTATCAGCGTAGCCAAGATATGCTGATGGTGAAAAGGTAGGACTGCTCCTTTATTCCTTAGTTTGAAAATAACCCTTGCTCTCAAAGTTTAAAAAATTTAATATTTAAAAATATAGTCAGACGGCAATATTTTAGCTGTATTTGCCCAATGCTGTAACATAGCATTTTTATTATCCATAGTATAACTAATCTACACTATGAATGTTTAGAAAATATACAAAAAATATATAATATCTCAATTCTACTTTTGGTTACATACTGCGACTGCAATCCTTGAGTCTGCTGTCCCATAGTACAAGAACCATTGATTTTTGTAATAGGATAATCCTTCTACAAAAGTAACCTTATTCACCAAGCCGGTTAATTCGTAGTCTTTTTCAGGTTGGATAAAGGGTACATCTAAGCGACTGATGAGTTTCGTAGGATTGTTCTGGTCAAACAAAGCCTGTCCACCACAGTAGTTTGTAATTCTGTCCGTAGCTATATCCTTAGATGCCCCATTGTAAATCAGTAAGATGCCTTTTTCTGTGAGGAGGGCTGGCGGTCCTGGCTCTACCAATGCATTATCAAAAATATCCTGACCTTCTCTCTTAGGCAAAATGGGCTTAGGCTCGCCTTTATCATCTACCAAAGGCTCCCAAGTCATCAAATCTTTAGAAAAAGCTATCAACCCATTTTCACCCCAATACATGACATATTTTCCATTGATTTTGGTAGCGACCATTCTGCCATCTTGGGCAAGTGTACAAACAATAGACCCAGATTTTGACCACATATCTCTATTTTTAGGATTTTTGAAAGCCAATCCATGCTTTTTCCACTGTAAAAGGTCTTTGGAAGAGGCTACGCACAAGCGGGCAATCTTTCCATCATACGCAGTATAAGTCATAAAATAAGTGCCACTGCTATCTTCCACAATGCGCGGGTCTTCACAGCCTCCCATCCATTCATATTTTTTCATTTCATCATTATCAGGGTAAAAAACGGGTTGGGGGAGTCGCTTAAAATGAATCCCATCTTCACTCTCCGCTAAGCCTAAGCGAGAAGTACCATTGACTATTCTAAGGGTATCCTCTGCGCGATAAATCATATAAATCTTACCATTTCTGACGATTGTACTTGGATTATAAACATCATTTGCCTCCCAAAATACTTCTTTCTTAGAAACAGGGCAGAAAAAGTAAGTCTTTTTTTCTGCTAACAGGATAGGATTGGCTGAGTCCACTTTTGTAAAGGGTAGAATTGCCCAATCTGTAAGAGTATTTTGAGCAATTTGTAGGCTATCTGTCTTATTTTCATTATTTTGCACTTTATTATTTTCGCAAGCGCAAAAACAGACACCCAATATTAGGACAAGTAGGTAATGGTATTTCATTATGTTAATTTTTTTTCAAAAATAAATAAAAACGCTACAAACAAGCACAAAAGCATAGATTATCTGCATAATGGCAATTTTTATATTGATTTAATTTTGTAATAAATTCATTATGAGTTAATTTTGCTTTCTAAAGTTTCCACTTCTTGTGTGTGTTTCATCGTTATTTTTATTGAAAAGTTGATTTATGCGAAAAGATTATTTGAAGGGAGATAAAGAAAGTCAAGAAATAGAAGACAAAGAGATAGACCGTGCCTTGCGCCCTCTAAGTTTTGAAGATTTTACAGGGCAGGGCAAAATCGTAGAAAATCTCAAAGTTTTTGTGGGAGCGGCGCGCAAAAGAGGAGAAGCCCTTGACCATGTATTACTGCATGGCCCTCCCGGTTTGGGCAAGACTACGCTTTCGCACATTGTAGCTAATGAACTGAAAGCCAATCTCAAAATTACTTCGGGACCCGTTTTAGAAAAGCCAAGCGATTTGGCAGGTTTACTGACTAACTTGGAAAAGTTTGATGTACTTTTTATTGACGAGATTCACCGCCTAAATCCTGTGGTAGAAGAATACCTCTACTCTGCGATGGAGGATTATCGCATAGACATCATGCTCGACTCTGGACCTAATGCTCGCTCTATTCAGATAGGCTTGAACCCCTTTACATTGATAGGCGCAACCACACGTGCGGGATTGCTGACCTCGCCCTTGCGCGCAAGGTTTGGCATCAATGCACGCTTGGAATACTACAATGCAGAGTTATTAACTTCTATCATCAAGCGTTCTGCAAAGATTTTAGAAACACCTATCGAAGACATTGCCGCCTACGAGATAGCACGTCGAAGTAGGGGAACGCCACGTATCGCCAATAATTTGCTCAGGCGTACCCGCGACTTTGCCCAAGTCAAGGGGGACGGCAAGATTACGCTTCCTATCTCCCAAATTGCGCTAAATGCTTTGGACGTAGATGAAAATGGATTAGACGAAATGGACAATCGCATATTGCTCACTATCATAGAAAAATTTAATGGTGGTCCCGTAGGAATTTCTACGATTGCGACAGCCTGCGGAGAAGAGGCAGAAACCATAGAAGAAGTATATGAACCATTCTTGATTCAAGAGGGCTATCTCAAACGTACTTCCAGAGGCAGAGAAGCTACGGAAATGGCTTATAGACACTTGAAAATGATTCCTCCTGCCTTTGGAGGGAGCTTATTCCAGTAAAATAGCGATTATGAAAAAGATTTCGGGTAAGAAAGGAGAAGAAATAGCAGTAAAGTTCTTGGAAAACAAGGGCTATGAGGTTATTGCCCGCAACTATCGCATCAAACGACAAGAGATAGACATAGTAGTCAAGCATGAGGATACTTACGTATTCGTAGAGGTCAAAAGCCGCAGTAGCAGTGATTTTGGCTTTCCAGAGGACTTTATTTCTGCCCAACAAGAAGGCAGAATTCGCAATGCCGCTACGCACTTCTTAGTAGAACAAAATATTGATACTAAGGATATTCGCTTCGATATCGTAAGTATTTTAGTGTATGAAAATTCCATAGAAATTGAGCATTTTGAGGACGCATTTTGAGGAGATGTAAAAATTAAATCACTGATTTTTCTTGAGACAGAACAAAAATATAGATGCCTACGCAAGTAGCAACAATGGAATAAAATATTAATACGAAAGGAGCTATACGTAGCTTCTTTTCTCCTAAAAAAGGAAGATTTAACTTTATTGCAGTAATATAAGCAGAGTTACAATTACAAACTATATTGTCTTTGGAGGCAAATAGCCCTTGATAAAGATATTTTACTTTTTTATCTTCCTTTATTGAATCCTGCCACTGTTTTAATTTTCCTTGACAAACGCTATCCATTTTAATATTTTTATTTGCTAAAAAACTATCAACTAACAGATTGCAATCATCACCTAAATGCCTATATATTTCTTCTAATTGTACTTTATCTTTTTCTAATTTTTTTACACTTTCATTCATTAATAGCATACCGCTATTAAGCGAGTAGAAAAGACTACAAAAGGTGATTAAAGCAATTCGCAATAAAATGTTTCTTATTTTTTTTTCTTTTCTTAAAATGTATTTCCCAAAATTGACATACATGAATAAAATAAAAAAAAATACTAAAAAGATAATAAATAAATAATATTTCCAACCAATATCTAAAGAGAACCAAACATTTAAAGAGAACCATATATTAAAAAAATCATTCTCCATGATAAAATACCATACTACTGCACTTGATACAAAAATGGTAGGATTGAATAGTAAGATAACTTTAGAGAAAAAGACTGTATGAGTTAAAATCACACCAACCAAAATTATTAGAGCTATATCTATACAAAAAATAACTGTAATAAAGTTTATATCATTATTAGGAATAAAAACATATAAAAAGTAGATATAAAACAACCCAGAAAGACAACTAAAAACTATTAATGCCTTTGAAGTTAGTATATGCTTAATATAAATACTCCACGCCTCCCACAAAGCATATCTTTTCAGAAACCAAATCATGGAGTCTGTTTTAGGGTCTTCCATTAAAAAAATCTTTTTTAGTTTTTCCATCACTTATATAAA
>JALOMS010000646.1 GCA_025455345.1 Thermoflexibacter sp.
ACATGATGTTAACTTATTTTAATAGAAATCATTACAAAATAAGATGACATTTACAAAAATGTAATCATCTAATAATCAGATATTTATATAATTTCTAATTCCTAACTATTAATTCCTAATTCCATATATATATATATGAAAAGAAAAATTTTATTTTTTTTATTAATAACAACAAGTATTCTTAATAATATTGAATTATTTGCTCAAGTTATCGCTATTGATACTTTACCACCTGCTCAGTTGCAATATGTGGAAGATAGTTTAGGAAATTTTGTCCCTTTTGATGGAATGTTTGCAAGTATCTCTTTAGATGGGGGAAAGATGTTTTTTATAGGATATGATGAAAGGATACAACACAGAGACTATTACTACAGTATTCAAATCAAGGAAAACTATTGGAGTAAGCCCCAGATAATGAGTAACTTGTCTGCAAAAGATAAAAATGATAATTCATTTTGTTTTGCAACTCCTTTATTTCAAAATATTAATGGTGATATTTATTATGAAAGAAGCTATGGTGTTGCTGTACAAAGAAAACCTGATATTTGGTTTTATAATTCAAATAAAAATGAGTTTTTAAAGGCTTCTTCAGTGAATACTGTATCAGGAGAAAGTTCTCCTTCTATTTCTCCTGATGGGAAAAAATTATTTTTTATCCGTAATATATTTCACAAATATGGTGGTGGTATATATATGAGCGAAAAACAATTCAATGGGGACTGGGGAAGTCCTCAAAGGCTACCTGATTATATTAATAACTCATACATTGGAGAAGCACGTATTTGCGCTGATGGCGAAACTTTACTTTTCTCTGCTGAAAGAAAAGAAGGCAAAGGTTTTAGAGATATTTATTTTACAAAGTTAGATAGCGCAGGTGTTTGGAGCAAACCTGTTAATATGTATTTTATTAACTCGCCTTTATTAGAATATAGCCCTTCTATGCCACTGAAAGGGGATAAACTTTACTTTAATAGAATGGAAAAGGGTAAGTCATATATTTACTCAGTAGATATGCCTACAATATATCGCTATAAAAAATTTATTATAAAGGACAGTATTATTGTTGATAATATTACAAATCAAAGAGTAGAGTTAAATACAATAGCATTCAAATCCAAATCTGCAGAAATTAATTTACAGGGGAAAAAATTGCTTAGTTTATTAGCTAATCTTTTAGAAGAAAATCCAAATTATTTTTTAGAGATTTCTGCTTATACTGATAATATTGGAAATAATCAATATAATATGAAACTTTCCCAACAAAGAGCTGAGTCAGTAGTAAATCATCTTATCTTTAGAGGAATAGAAAAACATAGATTAAAGGCAAAAGGCTATGGAGCAACTATGCCCAAAATGCCTAATGATAGCGAGCAGAATAGGGCATTAAATCGGCGAGTTGAATTTAAAGTAATTAATAATAAACATTAGGGTTTCTAAATAACGAAGTTTGACGATGATTGTAGTATTTATGATTTTTATGAAGAGTATTTGAAAAAGATGTGGTAAAGTAAGTATGCTAAAATCTATTTACGTTAATTCACAAATTCCATGGAATTATATAAATCAAACCTTTGTAAAGTATTAAACCGTCTTGCTTTAGTGAGTTATTTCCAAGTGAGCACGTCTTACTTGGCAAATGCAATCGCTTCGCACCCTGCACCCAATAGCTTTGCTTGCTTGTCTGATGTCTTGGACGAGTTGCAAGTGGCAAACATGACCATTCGCCTGCACAAGCCCTCTGTTGCGTCCCAACTGCACCACCGCAGGGAAGGGTACTTCTGCTAACTCCTCTTTGGGAAGGTGTACAGCCATGCTCTTTACACCCCACAAGCGCAAACTATCGCTTAGCGCAGAAAGGCTTGGGTAAGCAGGATGATTGCCTAAGTCCTCTGCTAAGGCGGTCTTTGAGACCCTCAACCCAAGCAGGGCAAGCAAATTTTGGGCAACAGCAAGCAGGTTCGCAGTGGGCGAAGACTGCAAAATGGGTTTATATCGCATAAATTTGAGAAGTTTTTTTATTCCTTAATATTGAACGCTTTTTTAATCTCAGCAATAAGCATACTGCCACCACTTGGGCGAGGTGCGTCTTTGACTATTATATTTCCTTGCTCGTCCACAAGCAAGTACATTGGGATAGAAATAGTTTTATTATCAAAAATTTTTGCCAAAATATCATCTTGTAGTTTTTCACTTGCAAGGGTATGATAACCCGCAAGATTAGTTGCATTAATTACTTTTTTCCACTTTTCTTTATCTTTTGTATCATCTATGGAAATAAACAAAGATTGAATACCTAACTTTTCTAATTGTGCGTGTATTTCGTTGTAATACCGAAACTCTGCCTTACAGGGAGCGCACCAAGTAGCCCAAAAATCAACATAAAGTTTTTTCCCTTTTAGCTCATTTTGGAAAAGTTGCTGTAAATTTTGGCTTTTTTGTAAACTATCTATAAAATGAATAGCATTGTCTTTGGGCTGTTCTTTGGGTTTTCGCCGCAATGCTAATACCCGTTCCAAATGCGGTATCCATTCAGAATCAGGGTATTGAGATTTGAATTTTGTTACTATTTCTTCATAATCATACTTCTCGGGTTGTGCTATTAAATTAGCATAAATTCCATTTCCACGTAAAAACTTACGCCATTTTTCAGGGGCTACATCATGGAAATCCTCATCTTCAATTGATTCATTGTATAAATCAACTTTTCCATAAAATCGTTTTCTATCTTCTAAAACATAATCAATTAAATATCCCGTATCGTGCATACCTTGTCCCATGCTTTCTTGGGAAACAGGATAGTTACGGTATATTTTAGAAATCAAATCTTGATAGGCTTTCTTTTTTGATGGATTTGTGAATTTAGGACTATTAGTTCTTTTTAAACACTCTCCTACTGTTTCCCAATAAAAAGCTACTCTGAACTCTTTTTTAAGTGCTAAAAAGAAAGGATTACTTATTTGTTTGAGAGCATATAAGGAATCTAACCAATAAGTTGCTTTTAAGTAATGATTATCAACCTTAATTAAAAGAGAGTCTATATTGGTAGGTATGCTTTGAAAAATATCTTGGATAGGTATAAATTTATCCATAAAATAGAAATTAACTTTACTAAAATAGAGATGCCCTGTCGCATTACTACCTTTGATATTTAGCCAATTTTCACGATGATAGATGGGGACATACTTATCTTTAAAAGTACTTAGCTTATCAATATCAATATCAAG
>JALOMS010000647.1 GCA_025455345.1 Thermoflexibacter sp.
TAAGCCTGTTTTTTATTCCATAGAAGGTTGGGTAATCAACGAAGAAAACGACGCACCAATTGCTAATGCTACTGTTTTGTTACAAAACATAGAAAAAAAACATCAAATCCAAGTTCTGACTAATGAAAAAGGCTATTTTAATACGCTTTTAGATACGGAACAAGTCTATGATGTTGTCATCAGCCACCCCCAATACTTTACCCAATCAAGCATAGAAATCAATACAACGATGCGGAATAAGATTTTCCAACAGACTTTTAGGCTCAAAGAAGTGGTCATTGGCAAAGGCGTTCGTATCGAAGGAATTGATTTTGACCCTAATACGAATATACCTACACAAGAATCGGAATTTACTTTAGAAAAACTTCATAAGCTAATGGATGAAAATCCTCATTTAGTTTTTGAAATTGGTGTGCATACAGACTCTCGCGGGAATGATGAGTACAATCTTGCGCTTTCTCAAGGCAGGGCTGATGAAATCTCATTCAACCTTATCAGAAAGGGTATCCCCAAAACTCGCCTCTCCGCAAAAGGCTACGGAGAAACCCGTCTGGTCAATCACTGTGCTAATGGTGTGCGATGCAATGGCGAAGAACATCAGCTGAATCGCCGCATTGAGTTTATTGTGAGGGATATTATATTGATAGGTAAATAATTATTTTTGACAGACTATTTTAACGGCATATTTATTGTTAAACCAAAACCTAACACCTCCTCTTAATAAGACCCAAAACATTCTTTTAATTAAAAAAATATTACATTTACTTTACTAAATTATAAATTTTTTGTAATTTGGCATTTAAAACCATTTTTACCACAAGTTTACCTCGCTGAATAAAAAACTTACAATTATTTCTTAGATTATTCATATTTAGTATTCGGCAAACATATAGTTGATAATGAAGAGGGGAATTTCCTTACTGATAGGTTTTATCATATTGCACTTTTTTACTTCATCTCTCCTTGCTCAGCAGGGAAAGATTAATTATTTATTGGACGAGCTTAAAATAGCCAAAGAAGATACTACCCGCATTAGAATTTTTAATGAACTAAGCCTCTCTTATCGCAATAGCGACATCAAAAGGGCGAATGATTATGCACAAAGAGCTTTGATTCTGGCAGACAAAACCAATTCGCGTAAAGGGCGCGCAGACGCTTTAGGCAATTTTGGAGCTATCTTTTTTAGGCAGGGCAAATACGATACCGCGCTTATCTATCAAGAAGAGGCTTTAGAAATCAGAGAAAAAATCAATGACCAAAAGGGAATCGCTTCTTCTTATAACCTAATCGCTTTGATGGAGGCACAGAAAGGCAACTATGCGAAGGCTCTTGGCTTTCATTTGAAAGCACTTGGGATACGAGAGAAACAAGGAGATAAAAGAGGCATGGCTGGTTCGTATAATAATATTGGCAATATCTATGTCAATCAAAAACAATACGATTTAGCCATAGACAACTATCAAAAAGCATTAAAAATCAATCAAGAAATCAATGATGAAGCACAACAAGCAAACTGTTTGGGCAATATAGGGAACAGTTATATGTTGAAAAAAAACTTTGTGTTTGCTACTGATTATATATTACGCTCTATCTCCTTAGCTGAAAAACATAGTGATAATTATATCATTACCAATAACTTCGTTAATCTGGGAAATACTTATAAAGAGCAAAAAAAGTATCCTCTTGCCTTTGATTATTTGAATAAAGCAATGGAAAAAACCAAAGAGATGAACAATCCAGAGGCAAAGGCAGAGATACAACAAATCATGGCAGAAATTTTCCTTGCACAAGGAGATATCGACAAGGCAATAGAAAATGCTACTTTGAGTTTGACCACCGCCCAACAGGTCAAAAACAAAGAAAGAATCCTCAACAATAGTTTTATTCTTTATAAAGCCTACAAACAAAAGCAAGACATACCCAAAGCACTCATTTATCACGAAATATACGCCGCCATCAAAGATAGCATAGCCAATCAGACCAATGATAACATCTACGCTGAGTTGGAGGCGCGCTTCCGTTTGGAGCAAAATGAAATTATGATAAAAGAGCAGAAACAAGAAGTAGAGCTAATGAGGAAGTTACAAGCCTCTACGGAAGAACAGAAAAAACGCCAGCGATTTATAGATATTGGAGTAGGTATTATCGTAATTCTGCTACTTACATTTGGAGGTTTAGTGTATAGGAACTATCTTCAGAGACAGCAACACGCCAATCGTTTGGCAGGTTTGAACCACGAACTCAGACTCCAAAAAGAGGAAATATTGACTCAAAGAGATTTGATAGAAATCCAAAATCACGAACTTAATGAAAGTAACTCTCTCATTAGTAAGAGTATCCAAGCGGCATTGTATATCCAACAAGGCATCCTGCCCAATAAGCAAAAATTGGACTCAATGATAGGAGAATATTTCATTATATTCCGCCCTCGCAACGTAGTTTCTGGAGATTTTTATTGGACAGGGCAATTAGATAATAAAATCATTGTTGCAATCTCGGACTGTACGGGGCATGGAGTTCCTGGGGCTTTTATGAGCATTATAGGTAGTACACTTTTAGACCGTATAGTCAGGCTGAAGAAAATCTCCGAGCCAGCCATGATTCTTTCTAATTTAGACCAAGAACTCAAGATTATTCTTAGAAAAGAAGGAGAACAAAGCGATAACGGTATGGACATGGGTATCATTACTTTTGAAAAAAATGATATCGAATGGCAAAAAGTAGTTTTTGCTGGCGCAAAGATTCCTTTACGATTTATTAGAAAAGGTAACAAAGAAATAGAACAAATCCAACCCGTCAATCGTAGTATTGGGTTTGTTACTAAAAGGGATAAAGAATTTATCAATCACGAAATATTCTTAGAAAAAGGAAGTCAAATTTACTTAAGCAGTGATGGATATGCTGACCAAGATAATCCTAAGCACGAACGATTAGGGACAAGCCGTTTCTTAAGTCTGTTAAACGAATATGCAGAGTTGCCTATGTATCTCCAGAAAACACATTTGGAAGATAGTTTGCGTATCTATGAAGGCAATGCCCCCCAACGTGATGATATTTTAGTAATGGGTATCAAATTAGGATAATAAATTAGTACTTCGTACCATTTGCAAAGCATTCGCGTACATTTATCTAATTTATCTATATATCTATCAAAATTAACTTCATCTAATTATATTTTTTACTAATTTTGTGGAGTTTTATTAGTAAGACGATTATA